>JBBQFA010000055.1:0-11078 GCA_038321515.1 Thermoleophilia bacterium
CGAGATGAGGCACTGAAGGGGGCGCCGCCGGTGGGCGGGTCACGCAAAACGCTGACTCGCCCATCGTTATGCCGGCCCCCTTCGTGTGGGCGCCCAGGCGCGCGTTGACCGTCCGGGGCGCGAGCGCCTATACTCTCCTTCCCTCCGTGTCGGAATGGCGGAATTGGTAGACGCGCTAGGTTGAGGGCCTAGTGAGGGTTTAACCTCATGGGGGTTCAAGTCCCCCTTCCGACACCACTTCTCTTCTTCTCAGAGCCCGCGCCAGAGCGGCAGGCCGGTGACCTCGTCGTAGCCGCGCTCCAGCGGCTCGCCGACCAACTCCTGCACGACCAGCTCGCAGGCGAAGATCACGCACCCCGGCGCGACGTGCCCGCCCGTGCAGGCGCCGTCGTGGCCGGCGAGTGTCGCATGGGCGTGTACCGCCGTCGCGCCGTCCCGGCGCGACACGTTGCCGAGCAGGCCGACGATCTCCACCGGCTCGTCGACGCCGAACTCGCCGTACTCGTGGCTCACCTGGTCGTAGAAGGCCAGGCGAGCGCGTTGCAGCGCGCCGATGGCGCGCAGTTCGGCTGCCGCCATACCGTGCGCGTCCACGACGGCGGCGATCTCCTCGAGCAGGTCGCCGCCGTGGCTGAGGCGCGCGACGACGCGCCGGCCTCGGGCGAATTCTCGTGAGCCCATGAGGCGCTCCTCTCAGGTTGCTGGCGGCCGGGCGGGCACCCGGCATCGTCCGCGAGTGTATATCCGCGCCCAGGCTTGCGGCGCGGCGCCGTGTCACCCTCCGGCGCTGCGGGTATGAGCCTGTTGAAGGTTGGGCAACGTCCGGCAGAGACAACGGAGGTACGATGAGCGAGAGTCGCAACCTGCGCCGCGCCGACCAGGGGGACGCCGAGCAGTGGCGCGCCGAGTTCGACGAGCTCGAGCTGCGTATGGACGCGCTGCGCCAGGCGTTCGTCGACGGCGTGCGCTCGTTCACGATGAGCGACGAGATCGTCGAGCGGATCCACGCCCGCTTCGACGATCTCGGCGAGCAGCTGCACGCGATGCATTGCACGTATCCGTTCGGCGGGTGGCCGGGCCGGGAGGCCTGCCGCTTCGAGCCGCCGGTGACCTACGAGAGCGACGCCTGAGGGACGATGGCTGATGCGGGACAAGCGTGAGTGACGTGACGCGGCGAGTCAGCACCGAACTGCGCGGCGAGGTCTGCGTCATCCACTGCGGCGGCGTCAGCGGCGAGCGACTCGCCGGGGAACTGCCGGAGGCGCTGACGCGGTGTCTCAGCTTTGGTGCGACCGACGTGGTCGTTGACCTCGACCCTTGGTCGTACCTCGATGACGGCGGCCTGGAGGCGTTGCGTGAGGCCGCTCGTGTGTTTGTGGGCAAGGGCGGAGAGCTTGTCGTCGCCGTCGAAGAGACCGACGCCCGTGAGGCGCTCGCCGGGGCCGGGCTCATGCGCGCCGTGCCCCCCGCACCGGGACCCGCCGGCGACGGCGATGAGGCTCCCCTTCGGGCAGTGGACCGGCCGCATTGGGATCACGAGTTCACATTTCCGGCGACGGCCGCGCAGCTGTCCGCCGCGAGGCGCCGCGTCATCGCGTTCGCCGAGGTGGCCGGGCTGAGCGGTGCCGAACTCTTCGAGCTGAGCGTCGCGGTGGCCGAGGCGCTCGCCAACGCCGTCGTCCACGGCTCGCCGAACGGCGCCGACGACGACGTGAAGGTGCGCTTCTTCTGCTACGAGGACGAGGTGGCCGTGGAGGTCGTGGACAGTGGCGACGGTATCGACGCCTCACCCATCTGCGCCCCGGCGGCGTCGGCGATGAACGGCCGCGGCATCCATTTCATGCGCGCGTTCAGCGATGCCTTGCAGTACACGTGCGGGCCACTGGGCACACACGTGCTGCTCGTGAAGCAGCGTCCCTGAGCCGTGCCGCCGAGTTCTCGGGTACCGGTATCGGGCTGGCCACCGCGCAGCGCGTGATCCGCCGTCACGATGGGCGAGTATGGGCCAAGGGAGAAACGGGTAAGGGAGCTACGGTGTACTTCACGCTTGGTTTTGGGGGGAGAACGGATGACAGAGCAGCGGTCGATCCTGCTGGTCGAAGACAACGCCGACGACATCGAACTCACGCTGCGCGCTTTGCGG
Source organism: Thermoleophilia bacterium (assembly GCA_038321515.1). GTDB lineage: Bacteria > Actinomycetota > Thermoleophilia > UBA2241 > UBA2241 > CAIXSE01. The sequence continues at coordinate 2,144 of JBBQFA010000055.1, forward strand.
AGAAACCGGGTCGCGAACCGGGTCGACGTGGTCGGTGACGGCGCCGAGGCCTTCGAGTACCTGTTCGGCAGCCGAGACGACGCCGCGGGGGGAGCGCATGGCATGCCGCAGCTGGTACTTCTCGACCTCAAGCTGCCCAAGGTCGGCGGCCTGGAGGTCCTCGCGCGCCTGCGCAGCGACCCGCGCACCAAACGACTGCCGGTGGTGATCCTCACGTCGTCGAACGTCGAGAGTGACCTGGCGCGCAGCTACGACCTGGGCGCCAACAGCTACATCCGCAAGCCCGTCGACTTCACGCAGTTCATGGAGGCCGTCAACCAACTCGGGCTGTACTGGCTGGTGCTCAACGAGCCACCACCGAAGAGCGAGTGAGCGGCGGCTCGCGGCCCTCGCCGGCGGCGTAGCGTAGAATCGGGCCATGGCCAGCCCGACTCTCGAGAACCGCCTCTTTCTGCTCGACGGCAGTAGCCTCGCCTTTCGCGCCTTTTTCGCGCTACCCGAGACGATCACGACACAGGCCGGGGTGCCGACCAACGCCCTGTTCGGCCTCAGCCAGATGCTCCTGAAGATCGTCGCCGAATATCGGCCAGCCAGTATCGTCGTGGCTTGGGACGCGCGCGAGAAGACGTTTCGCCACGAGGAGTACGAGGCGTACAAAGCGCAGCGCCCGCACATGCCCGAGGCGCTGTCGCAGCAGTGGAGCCTGTTCCCGGAGCTTGTCGCCGGCTTCGGCATCGTCAATCTGGTGCTGCCGGGCTACGAGGCCGACGACATCCTCGGCACGCTCGCGGAGGAGGCCAAGCGCCAGGGCGTCGGCTCGATCGTCGTCACCGGCGACCGCGACGCCATGCAGATGGTCGACGACGACATCTGGGTGATGAGCACCGGGCGCGGCGTCACCGACGTGAAGATCTACACGCCCTCCGCAGTGGTCGAGCGCTTCGGGGTCACGCCGGCCCAGATACCGGACTACATCGGGCTCAAGGGCGACAGCTCCGACAACATCCCCGGCGTGCCCGGCGTGGGCGAGAAGACCGCGGCGCTGCTGCTGCAGCAGTTCGGCTCTATCGAGGCGTTGTACCAGCGGCTGGACGAGGTGAAGTCCGACAAGCGCCGCGCGCTGCTGCGCGAGCACGAGGCCGAGGCTCGCCTGTCGCTGCACCTGGCCACCATGGTGCTCGACGTGCCCCTCGACGAGGATCTGGTCGAGCTGGTGGCGCGCGGCGGCTACACGCTGCCGGTCGCGCAGGTCGACGCCGTCTTCGAGCGCTTCGAGTTCCGTAACCTGCGTCGCCGCCTGCACGAGATCGCGGGCGCGGCGGCGCAGCCGGCGGCACCCGCGACGAGCGCCGCCGCGGGGCCGACCGTGAGGCTCGCGGCCGAGCCTGACGTCGGGCCGCTGGCGGCTCTGCTCGAGAAGGGCGAGGCGGCGCTGGCGTTCGAGCCGCGTGAGGGCGGCGGCTGGGTCGTGGCCGGGTTCGCCGGCGGCGAGGCGGCTCTCGTCGCTCCGGCCACGGACGATCGCGCCGCCGCGCTCTGGCGGCTCGCCGCGCACGTGGTCGCGCACGATGCCAAGGCGCAGCCGGGGTTCAGGCGGGCGCCGTGCGGCCCCGCCTTCGACACGGCGGTGGCCGCGTATCTCTTGGCGCCCGAGCGCCCCGAGAAGGAGCGCGGCCTGTTCGCGTTGGCCGGCGCCGACGAGAGCGCCGCGCTCGCCGAGGGCCCGGCGGCCGAGGCTGCCGCGGCCACGCGCGCCACACTCACGTGGCGCGTGGCCGCGGCCCAGCGGCCGCGTCTCGTCGAGCTGGGGCTCGAGCGGCTGTTCCGCGAGATCGAGCTGCCGCTCGTATACGTGCTCGCGCAGATGGAGGCCGCCGGCATCAAGATGGACCCCTACCGGCTCGGGGAGATCACGGCGCGCGTGCGTGACAGAGTCGACGAGCTTCACGACGAGATCGTACGGCTCGCCGGCGGCGACTTCACGCTGGGCTCGCCGCAACAGCTCGCCGAGATCCTCTTCGTGCGGCTCGGCCTGCCTTCGTCCAAGAAGGGCAAGACCGGGTACTCGACCGACGCGAGTGTGCTGAAGGGGCTACGCGGCCAGCACCCGATCATCCCGGCCGTCGAGGAGTGGCGCGAGCTCACCAAGCTCCTCAACACCTATCTCGAACCGCTGCCGGAGTACCTCGACCCGGCCACGGGGCGGCTGCACACGACCTTCAAGCAGACGGTCGCCGCGACCGGCCGGCTCTCGAGCGTCAACCCCAACCTCCAGAATATCCCGGTGCGCACCGAACTCGGGTCGGAGATCCGCGGCTGCTTCGTCGCCGAGGAGGGACACCTGCTCGTGATCGCCGACTACTCGCAGATCGAGTTGCGGCTCATGGCCGCGCTCTCGCAGGAGCCGGCGCTGCTCGACGCCTACCACCGCGGCGAAGACGTGCATCGCGTCACGGCCGCGGCGGTCGCCGGCATCTCCGTCGACGAGGTCTCGAAGGAGCAGCGCTCGCGCGCCAAGGCGACCAACTTCGGCATCATGTACGGGCTCTCCGCCTTCGGGCTCTCGGAGCAGGTGGGTATGCCTGTGGACGAGGCGCGGGCGTTCATCGAGGCGTACTTCGAGAAGTACCCGCGCGTGCGCGAGTTCCGCGACCAGGTGATCGCCCAGGCCTCGCGCGACGGCTACGTGACGACGCTGTTCGGGCGTCGCCGGGCCGTGCCCGAGCTGCGCTCGTCCAACTACCGCCTGCGCTCGCTGGGCGAGCGACTGGCCGTGAACACGATCCTGCAGGGCACGGCGGCCGACATCATCAAGGTCGCGATGATCGCCGTCAGCCGCGAGCTCCAACAGCGCAAGCTGGGCTCGCGGCTCGTCCTGCAGGTACACGACGAGCTCATCCTCGAGTGTCCGGAGGCCGAGGTCGAGGAGTGCCTGCCGCTGCTGCGCGACGCGATGTGCGGCGCCTACGACCTCGACCCGGCGCTCGAAGTGGAGACCGGCGTCGGCGCCGACTGGCTGTCGGCGAAGAGATAGGGAGGGGCGGTTCAGGCCTCCGCACCGCGCCGCCCGCTCGCGCAGCCGCGCCGCCTGTTCGTGGCGCCGTTCGCGCCCGTGATATACTCCGCTGGTTTCGGCCTGCTGCGGTCCGCGGGCCTTTCCCATCCTGCAAACGACGGACCGCGTACGTGACCGGGAGGCAACGACACCACATGGCAGAAAAACCAATCGACCCCCAGATCGCCGCAGCGAACGACCCCAGGATCGTCGAGGGTAGCGAAGGCTACCTCATCGAAGTCGACGGGGAGATCATCCCCAACTACGACCTCACCATGACCGTCTTCAGCGAAGGTGACATCGTCACCGGCAACGTGGTCCGCGTCGACAAGGACGAAGTCCTCGTCGACATCGGCTACAAGTCCGAGGGCGTCATCCCGGTCAACGAGCTGAGCATCCGCAAGAACGTCAACACCTCTGAAGAAGTCCAGCTCGGCGAGGAGATCGACGCGCTGGTCATGACCAAAGAAGATGCCGACGGGCGCCTCATCCTGAGCAAGAAGCGCGCCCGCTTCGAGAAGGCGTGGAAGCGCATCGAAGGCGCCTTCGAGAGCGGCGAGCCGGTCACCGGCTCCGTCATCGAGGTGGTCAAGGGCGGCCTCATCCTCGACCTCGGCGTGCGCGGCTTCCTGCCCGCATCGCTGGTCGATATCCGTCGCGTGCAGGACCTCCAGGAGTACGTGGGCCAGGAGCTCAACTGCCGCGTCATCGAGATGAACCGCAACCGCAACAACGTCGTCCTCAGCCGCCGCGCCGTGCTCGAGGAGGAGCGCAAGGAGGTCCGCCAGCAGATCATCGACGAGCTCAACGTCGCCGACGTCGTCGAGGGCACGATCAGCAACATCGTCGACTTCGGCGCCTTCGTCGACCTCGACGGCATCGACGGCCTCATCCACATCAGCGAGCTCAGCTGGACGCACATCAACCACCCGTCCGAGGTGCTGCAGGTCAACCAGAAGGTCAAGGTCAAGGTGCTCGACATCGATCGTGACCGGCAACGCATCAGCCTCGGTCTCAAGCAGACCCAGGAAGACCCGTGGCAGAAGATCGTCGCGCAGCACAAGGTCGGCGACATCGTCGACGGCCGGGTCACCAAGATCGTCGCCTTCGGCGCCTTCGTCGAGATCTACGAGGGCATCGAGGGCCTCGTGCACATCAGCGAGCTGGCCAACCGTCACGTGGAGCGCCCGGACGAGGTCGTCTCCGTGGGCCAGATCGTCCAGGTCAAGATCATCGAGGTGGACTCCGACCGTCGCCGCCTCAGCCTCAGCATCAAGCGTGTCGACGGCGAGAACGTCAAGCCGCTGCGCCCGCTGACCCCCGAGCCGGAGGCCGAAGAGGTCGCCGAGATCATCGAGGCAGCCGTCGAGGTCGAGCTGGAGGCCGAGATCGTCGCCGCGGCCGCCGAGGTCGCCGAGACGCCGGAAGAGGCAGAGGCAGTCGTCGAGGCAGCCGTCGAGGTCGAGCTGGAGGCCGAGATCGTCGTCGCCGCCGCCGAGGCGGTCATCGAGGAGCACGAGCCCGAGCTCGGGCTCAGCGACGACGTCTTCCCGGCGGGCGCCGCATCCGCGGAGAGCGACGCAGCGGCCGAGGAGACTCCCGAGGCCTGACGCAGACCAGCGAGGGCGGCGGCGCGCTGCGCCGCCGCCCTCGCTCTGCGACACGAGGCGCACCCATGACCGACACCCGACCCAGCATCCCGCTCGTCGGCCTGACCGGCGGCATCGGCTCGGGTAAGTCCACTGCGCTCGCCTACCTGCACGAGCTCGGCGCCGCCGTCATCTCGAGCGACGACATCGTCCACGGCCTGTACTCGAGCAGGGAGGTCGTCGACCGTATTCGCGGGCACTTCGGCGATGCGGTCGTCGATGGAGCCGGCGGCGTGAGTCGCCCGGCGCTGGCCGGTATCGTGTTCGCCGACGAAGCCGAGCTCCGCTGGCTCGAGGACGAGCTTCACCCGTACGTACGCGGCGCGGTCGCGAACTGGGTCACGAAGCAGAAGAAGGCGCAACCGCGGCCCGCTCTCCTGGTCGTCGAGGTGCCGCTGCTGTTCGAGACCGGCTTCGCCGACGTGTTCGACCACACGATGCTGATCACGGCGCCGGACGACGTGCGCCGCCGCCGCCTGACCGCCAAGCTCACCGACAGCGAATTCAGTCGGCGTCGCGCGCAGCAGCTCTCCGAAGACGAGAAGATCGCGCGCAGCGACTTCGTGTTCCACAACGTCGGCGCGCGCAAGGAGCTCAAGGAGTTCGTGGGGCAGACCGTGGCGAGCATCCTCGCCGGGGGTGACTCGGCCGCGGGTGACGCGGCCGGACGGTCGCGGGCGTGAGGCGTCTCTTCTTCGGGGTTCTCGTCGTGGCGATCCTCATCGGCGGCGTCCTGGCCGCGCGCTGGGCCGGTCCGCTGCTGAGTCCCTCGGCGGCGACGTCCTGGTACGCCCGTACCGTGTATCCGCTGGACCACGCCGGGGCGATCCGTGCCTCGGCGCGGCGCAACCACCTCGACCCGGTGCTCGTCGCGGCCGTCATCTATACCGAGAGCCGCTTCGACGAGCACGCGCGTTCCTCGCAGGGCGCGGTCGGGCTGATGCAGGTGCTGCCCGAGACCGCCCGGCAGATCGCCGGCGAGACCGGCGGTGTGGCCTTCGTCGCCACCGACCTCGAAGACCCCCGGGTCAACGTGCGGTATGGGTGCTACTACCTGCGTCGCGCCCTCGACACCTTCGACGGCGACACGCTCGCCGCAGTGGCCTCCTACAACGCCGGTATGGGCATCGTCGCCAAGTGGGAGGCGGCCGCGGTGGCCGCCGGGCACCGACTCCGCGTCGCCGACATACCGTACGCGGAGACGAGGGCCTACGTGCGGCGAGTGCTCGAGATGCGCCGGGTGTACCGTGAGACGTACGGCGAACGCCTGCGTCCGCCGGCGTCTCCCGGGTAAGGCCGGCGCCACATGACCGACTTTCACATCGAGTCCGCCTACGATCTCACCGGCGACCAGCCGGAGGCCGTCACCGCGCTCAGCGACGGCGTGCTGCGCGGTGACCGCTACCAGACGCTGCTCGGTGTCACCGGCTCGGGCAAGACCTTCACCATGGCCAACGTCATCGAGCGGGTCAAGAAGCCCACGCTGGTCATCGCCCACAACAAGACGCTGGCCGCCCAGCTCTGCAACGAGTTTCGGGAGTTCCTGCCTGACAACGCGGTCGAGTACTTCGTGAGCTACTACGACTACTACCAGCCAGAGGCGTACATGCCGGCGCAGGATCTCTACATCGAGAAGGACTCGTCCATCAACGACGAGATCGACCGCCTGCGCCACGCCGCGACCACCTCGTTGCTGCTGCGCCGCGACGTCGTCATCGTCGCGAGCGTGAGCTGCATCTACGGCCTGGGCTCGCCCGAGGACTACCTCGACAAGATGGTGCTCGTGAGCGTCGGTGACACGGTCGACCGCGACGAGATGCTGCGCAAGCTGGTCGACATCCAGTACGCGCGCAACGACTTCGAGCCCGCGCGCGGCAAGTTCCGCGTGCGCGGCGACTCCGTCGAGATCTGGCCGGCCAGCCAGGACACGGCGATCCGCGTGCAGCTCTGGGGCGACGAGGTCGAGCAGATCGTCAGCTTCGACCCGGTGGGCGGCGAGGTGCTGGACAAGCCGTCGCATGCCGCCATCTACCCGGCCACGCACTTCGTCACCAACGACCCCGCCGTCGAGCGGGCGCTGGTCGAGATCCGCAGTGAGATGGACGAGCGCTGCGCCTGGTTCGAGGCGAACGGCAAGATCCTCGAGGCGCATCGCCTGCGTCAGCGCACGCTCTACGACATGGAGATGCTGCGCGAGATGGGCTACTGCGGCGGCATCGAGAACTACTCGCGCATCCTGCTCGGCAAGCAGCCCGGCGCCACGCCGAACTGCCTGCTGGACTACTTCCCCGACGACTTTCTCTGCTTTATCGACGAGTCGCACATGTCGCTGCCGCAGATCCGCGCCATGTCGGCGGGCGACAAGTCGCGCAAGGATATGCTGGTCGACTACGGGTTCCGCCTGCCGAGCGCCCTCGACAACCGCCCGCTGCGCATCGACGAGTTCCTCGCCAAGGTGCCGCAGATCGTCTTCGTCAGCGCCACGCCCGCCGAGTTCGAGCTCGCCAACAGCGTCAACATCGCCGAGCAGATCATCCGGCCCACCGGCCTCATCGACCCTGAGGTCGAGGTGCGTCCCACCGACGGCCAGATCGACGATCTCATGAACGAGATCCGCCGCCGCGTCGACAAGGACCAGCGCGTGCTGGTCACGACGCTCACCAAGCGCATGTCCGAAGACCTCACCGACTACCTGCTCGAGAACGGCTTCAAGGTGCGCTACCTGCACAGCGAGGTCGACACCCTGGAGCGCATCCAGATAGTCCGCGACCTGCGCCTCGGCGAGTTCGACGTGCTGGTCGGCATCAACCTGTTGCGAGAAGGGCTCGACCTGCCCGAGGTGACGCTGGTCGCGATCCTCGACGCCGACAAGGAGGGCTTTCTGCGCGGCAAGACCGCCCTCATCCAGACCATTGGCCGCGCCGCCCGCAACGTCGACGGTACGGTGATCATGTACGCCGACCGTGTCACGGCGGCGATGGAGGCGGCGCTCGGCGAGACGGACCGCCGTCGGGTCAAGCAGACGGCGTTCAATGAGGCGCACGACATCACGCCGATGAGTATCGTCAAGGGCGTGAGTGACATCTCCACGATGCTCAGCGACGCGGCGGCGGTGCCCACCACGGGCCGCCGCGCCGCCAAGGCCGTAGCCAAGAAGATGGCGATGCCGAGGGCCGACCTGCAGAAGCTCCTCACGAGTCTCGAGGCCGAGATGTTCGAGGCCGCCGACCAGCTCAAGTTCGAGTACGCAGCCAAGCTGCGCGACGAGATCAAAGAGCTCAGCAAAGAGCTCACCCGGAGGGGAGAAGCAGTTGGCTGATGCGATGCATCTGCAGAAGATCGTGGCGGCGGCCGAGGACCTCGGCGCCGACCGCGCGGCGCCGCTGCCGGCGGTCGCCGTCGTCGTCGACGAGCGTGTCAATCTCAAGTGCCGGGTGCCGCTCTGCTCCGGCTACGGCCACAACCTCATGTGCCCGCCGGCGGTCATGCCGGCGGCCGAGACGCGGGCGATCCTCGGTCGCTACAGCGACACGCTGGTCGTGCAGCTCGACATCCCGCTCACGCAGAGCTCCGTCGACGAGCAGTTCGAGGGCCGCACCTATGCCGAGGCTCGCTCTGACGCCGGCGAGCTCGAGGGTCTGCGCGAGAGCCAGAGCCGGTTCGCGCGCCTCATGACCGACCTCGAGCGTACCGCCTTCAAGCTCGGCTATCGCTACGCCGCCGCCTTCTCCGGCGGCGAATGCGTGCTCTGCGACGAGTGCGTCGGCCAGGCGTCGGGCGAGCCGTGCCGGCACCCGTTCGAGGCGCGGCCGTCCATGGAGGCGGTGGGCCTCGACGTCGTCGCCACCGCTGAAGCGGCCGGCCTCCACGTCGAGCTGCCGGCCGTCGACCACCCGGCTTGGACGGGCCTGCTGCTCATCGACTGACAGCCGACGCGACGCACCGGCAATCGACGCCCGAGCCCGGGCGACGTATGCTCAACGCAGAACGCCGTTTCCGGCTGGGGGAGACTGGGTGAAGTTGCGCGTCCTGTTCGTCGAAGACACGCCAGACGACGCTGAGCTCATGCTCAGGCGCTTGCGTGAGGCCGACATCGAACCGCAGTGGCAGCGGGTCGAGACCGAGGCGGCGCTGCAGGCGGCTCTCGCCGCCGACCTGTGGCAGGTGGCGCTCGTCGACTACAACCTGCCCGGCTTCGGCGGCCCCCAGGCGCTCGCCGTGCTCGCCGCCA
>JBBQFA010000056.1:0-10995 GCA_038321515.1 Thermoleophilia bacterium
CAGCTCCACGACGACCCTGCTGCGACGCGCGCCAGCGTCGAGCACCTGCTGGGGCTGCCGTTCGAGATCCTGTGCTTGGCCCACGGAGCGCCGATCACCGACGACCCGAAGGCGGCGCTGCGCGAGGTCCTCGCCCAGACGACCTGAGCGGACCGGCCACCGAACGCGGAGGCGCGGGGCGCGGCCGCGGCCGTCAGCGCACCGTCAGTCGCGCACTCCCGGTGACGCTCTGTGGGTTGCCCGCGGTGTCGCGCGCCGTCACCACGTAGCGATAGGAGCCCCTCGGCAGGCGGCACACGAAGCTCAGGGACTGCCGCGCGCCGATGGCCACCAGGCGACGAGCGAACGACCTGACCTCCGCGCCGGCACGGTCCGTCACGGTGATGACGACCGTCGCCGTAGGCCCACACGGCTGTGGGTCGATGATCCGGTACGGCAGCGTCGCGATCTTGCCCTTGCGCACGCGCACGTCCCGCGGCGCCACCGTCGTCGGGCGCGCGGTGTCCACGAGGATGGAGTCCGAGACGAGGACGGATGACCCGTGGCCGTCCCGATACTCGACCTCCACCGTCTTCGCACCGTCGCCCCCTGCGAACGCCCAGGAGCTCCGCACCACGTAGGTCCGCCACGGGCCCCACGGCCCACCCTCCTCGCGCACCCGCATCTCGCAGCTCGAGGACCGCCAGACCAGATCGTTGATGACGGGCGCCGTCACCGCCGCCATGACGGCGCAGCCGGCGTTGTTGGGGTGCTCGGCGTCGGGCCGGTAGTACTGCTCGTCCAGATTGTCCAGGCTGTCGCCGATGCGGCTGTCGGCGGCGATGTCGGCGAGCCCGTCGGCGAAGTCGGGCCAGGCGTCGCGCACAAGCTGGTTATAGGCAAGTCGAGCGGGCTCGAAGGTCGGGGGGTCACTCCGCGGAAGCACCGTCAGCACGATGACGGCGAATCCGGAGGCCTGCCGCCCGGCACAGTACGTCTTCAGACTCTCGAAGACCCGGCCGGGATCGGCGCCCAGGCGAAAGTCGCCGCCGCCCGCGAGGACGAGGCACACGTCCTGGTCGGCGGCGGCGCGATACCTGGCGTCGACCTCCCTGGGCGCGTCCGCGATCATGTCGGCGACGAGTGCGTGAGGAGTGACGGACACATGACTCCGGCAGGCCCGCGGCACGAGCGCCAGCGTCTGCGTGGGAAACTCGAGCCCGGGGTCGGCGCGGTGTCCGGCAATGATGCTCCCGCCATCCCACACCACGACTCCGGGCTCGAAGAACGGCGACCATCCGCCGTCGCCCAACGTGACTCGCAAAGAGCGGGAGTATCCAGCGCCGCCGTTGATAGCGAACCCGGACGTGAGGGCGCTCACGGCCGGCGGCAGCGCCGCCGCGAGCAGCAGGACGAGGGAGCCGCACGCGACTGCGCCCGCGGCTCTCCATCTCACTCGTGGTGACTTCCCGATCCCCATCACGACTCCCTCGACACCGCGTGACTCCTCTGCAGGCCGGCCCCGATCCCCGCGCGGCGAAGCGGCCGCACCATGGCCGCGAGCCGGCGGTAACAGGCTCTGGACCAGTCTACCCGTTCGTGTACCGCCGGGCCCTCGGCCGCATGCTCGACTCCGAGCCTCACGCAGGCGCATCCGGTTGCATCTGCCCTGCATCTGCGGTTCACTGGGAGGCGAATCTACTCACCAGAGGCGCCCCGCGCCCCACCTCCAGCAGATTCGTCTCCCCCTTCCTCTCATGTGACGGACATGCGTCGTGTGGGCGTGCGCGCGGAGCGCGAACCACCCCCCCGGACACAGGCGACGCCGCTGTCCGGGAGGGCCATCACGTCGAAGGGACAACGTGCGCTTCAGACACATCGGGATCCTCATCGCCCTCGCCCTGCTCGCCACCGCGATCGTCGCGGCCCCGGCCTCCGCGGGGCAGCCCTCCGTCAAGCAGCTCAAGCAGCAATTGCGCCAGGCCAAGCACTTGAGCCAGCGCGCCCGCCAGCGGGCGCGAGTCGCCGCCGTCAACCTGGCCGGCGCTCGCGAGCTCTACGACGCTACGAACCCCGGCCTCACCGGCTCCACGCCGCCCGACCCGGGCGCGGCGACCGCAACTCCCTCCGCCGGCATGGACCCGGCGCTCGCCGCGGCTCTGCTCGCCGACGGCGTCGTCACCGCCGACGAGGTCGCGGCGGTGCAGGCGCGCGCGGCCAAACGCCAGACGCTGGCCCGTCGCTGGGGGCACCAAGTCAAGCGACTGCAGCAGCGCGTCCGGCAGATCGCGCAGCTCGAAGCATGGAACCGTCGCGGCGACTGGCGGCCGCTGATCGAGATCGCCTCCCGCAAGTACGGCGTGAGCGCGGCCGGCCTCTACAAGCTGATGATGCTCGAGTCAGGCGGTCAGAGAACCGTCGTGAGCGGCCCCTACCAGGGGCTCTTTCAGTTCATGACCAGGGAGTGGTCGACGAGCTGGAACCAGTGGCGCGCCGAGAGCATCTTCGACGGCTGGGCGCAGATCCGCCTCGCGGCTCTCGCGATCAGCAGGGGCATGGGGCCGAGCATCTGGACCAACACGTACCGGATGGCGTTCTAGCAGCGGCGTCCCCCTCGAGCGCCGGCGCCGTCCCCCTGCGGGGGTGCCCGCCGGCGCTCGAGTTCCTCCCGCAGTTGACCCCAGGTTCCGCCCGGCGGGAGACGACCGGCGCCGCGTTGCCCCGTAGGCTCTCCTCAGGTCAACTAAACCGCGGGGAAAGGAACCCACCATGACCACCGTCACAGCCACATCGTCGCTCGTGCGGCTTCGTCTCGACGTCGGCCTCACCTTCAAGGGCGGCTGGAACAGCTTCACCGCCGACATCGTGCCGCTCCTGGTCGGCGGCTTGATCGCCTGCATCCTGTCCGTCATCACACTCGGCATCCTGGCCGGACCCCTGTTCGCAGGGCTCTACAGCATGGTCGTCGGCCGCGTGCGCGACGGACGCCGGGCCAAGATCGGAGACGTGTTCTCCTGCATGGACCGCTTCTGGAGCTTCCTCTGGGCGGCGATCGTGCTGGTCGTGCTGATCGCGCTCGCCTCACTCACTATCGTCGGCGGCGTGCTGCTCGCGACCGTCTGGCTGTACGTGTTCCCGTTCATGGTCGACCGCAAGATGGGCCTGACCGACGCGATGACCGCCAGCTACCACCAGGTCATCGACAACGGCTTCTGGGAGCACCTGGCGCTGATCGTGGTGTTCATCGCCATCGGCGCCGTCGCCAACAGCTGGCTCTCGATCCTCACGACGCCCTTCACGATCGCCGTCATCGTCGCCGCGTACTTCGTCTCCGGCGGCCGCGGCGACCTGGTGGAGCGCGTCTGACGGCGATGGCCGACGCGGCGCCGCTCAGCGCAGCCGCTTGTACTTCTTCCAGGCCGAAGACCAGCCTGTCGGCGCGGCTCATCCACCAGCCGGCCCGACGCCCGCGGGCGGCGACCTCGACGCAGAGACGGTGAAAGGGCGTGCGCACGTTCGTCCACGGGCACGAGGCGACGCAGACGCCGCAGTCGGTGCCGGTCTCGTTCCAGACGCGGAAGCAGGCTTCGGCGTTGATGCATCACTTGCGCACGCCACCGCGTAGCGCCGGCTCGCCCCGCGGCACGGCGGCGGTCGGACAGCTGTCGGCACAGATCAGGCAGTCGCGGCAGAAGCCGGCCACGCCGATGTCGCGAGGCGCGTGTAGGCGAGCGGCAGATCCGTGGTGACGGTGGCCAGCTTGGAGCGCGCTCCCCAGCTCCTTGGTGATCATGAGGCCGTGCCTGCCGAGCTCGCCCATGCCGGCATCGACGGCGACGGGGATGCAGAGTACCTGGTAGTTCGGCATGACGTGGGCGCGGGCCGGGTGCCCGAGAGCACGGATGTACGACGCGAGCGTGACGGCGATGGTCGCGAGACGCACGTACACACGCATGACCTCGACCACCTCGGGCAGCACCGGGCGGCTCACATGATCGAGGTACAAAGGCGTCATCTGGGTACACACCCTCCGAGGAGTGTGGGGAGCGTCCGGCCGGGGAGGCGTCCCCCCGGCGACGAGGGAGGGCGCGGACCATGGCTTTCGTACTTCAGCAGTTCACGGTGGCGGACTTTCGGGTGTTCAAGCGCGTCTTTCTCGACGACCTCGAGCGCCGGCGCCGGCTGGGGTCCATGGGCGCACGCGTCTTTCACGGAGTCAGCGACGAGAACGAGATCATCGTGCTCATCGAGTACGACAGCGCCGCCAACGCAGAGCAGTTCTCCGACTCTCTCGAGCTCCGCGAGGCGATCAAGTGGGCCACCGGCGATGTCGTTCCGCAGAAGATCGCCGTGCTCGAGCAGATCCTCGACACGGAGGCGTGACCGGCGGAGTGGCAACCAGGCCGGCACCCGCCACTACTCGAGCGGTAGCGCGAAGAAGTCGCGAGGCGTCGCGAAGCACACCTGGTCGATCGTCTCCTTGTCCACACCCATCAGCTTCATGGCGAGTATCACGCGCGGCACCATGAAGTAGTCGTTGCCCTGGCCGCCAAGCTCCGAGTTGATGATGATGCGGTCGCGCCACTCGGGGTGGTCGACCACGAGGCGCGCGGCGACCTCCGGTGGCATCTCGTCCCAGCAGATCGACAGCCCGACCATGGCGCCCGTGCTCATGCGAAAGTCCATGGTCTCCTCGCCGGCATGGTCGAACACGCAGCGGTCGATCGGGAACTTCTCATCCTTGATGATGGCGAAGATCCGAGGGGTGACGGTCGGGCCCTGCGGCGCCAGCCGGATCGGCGTGTGCAGGATCACCGGCAGGTCGTGGGCCTTGGCCAGCCGCAGATGCTCGCGAAAGAGGTCCTCCTCGAACTGCGTCGCACAGTCGAGGCCGATCTCGCCCATGGCCACCACGCGCTCGTGAGCGAGGAACTCGGGCATACGCTCGAGGCACTTCTCGGCGTCCTTCTGGCTCACTCCGAAGAACGGCACCGAGATCGAGACGAAGGCCTCGAAGCCGAGCGTGTGCGCCGTGTTCACCTCCAGCGTGAGAAAGCGCTCCCAGAGCAGCAGCACGGCGTCGGCGTCGTGGCTGCCGAGAAACATGTGAGGGCTCGGGATGACCGCGCCCTCCATGCCCATCATCACCAGCTTCTGGAGCTGGATGTCCTCGGTCATGTCCGTGTGCAGGTGGGCGTCGATGAATCTCATGCCGTGTCCCTTCCCTCTGGTCGCTGATGCGGGTGGTTCATGCCGGTGGCGGCGCGTCGCAGAACGTGGCCTTGTCCGCCAGCGGCCGCTCGCGGTCCGTCGCCCAGCGCGCGATGGCGGCGACGGAGACGGCGAGGCCGAGACCACAGACGCCGGCCCAGCCCCAGCGCTCGTAGACGACGGCCGCCGCGGCGGAGCCGGCGGCCGCGCCGATGAAGCACGAGGTCATGTAGAAGGCGTTGATGCGGCTGCGCGCCTGCGGCCGCAGCCGGTAGATCTCGCTCTGGTTGGTGATGTGAATGCCGTTCGAGCCCACGTCGAGGACGACGATGCCGGCGAGCAGGGCGGCCAGCGAATGGGCGCCCAGCCAGAGCAGCACGAAGCCGGCGAGCAACAGGCCGGCCGAAAGGCCGGTCAGGCCTCGCGCCCAGCCACGGTCGGTGAACCGGCCGACCACGGTCGCGGTGAGCGCGCCGGCCGCGCCGACCAGCCCGAACAGGCCGATCGTGGCGTCGCCGTAGCCGTATTGCGGGCCGGAGAGGAGAAAGGCGAGCGTCGTCCACAGGATGCTGAAGGCGGCAAACGAGAACGACCCGTAGAGCGCGCGCCGGCGCAGCACCGGCTCGGCGCGCGCGATCTCGAGCACCGAGGCGAGCAGCCGCGGGTAGCTGAGGCCGGCCGAGACGCGATATCGCGGCAGCTTCACGTAGAGCACGACTGCCTGCACGACCATGAGCCCCGCCGCCAGCCAGTAGACGGCGCGCCAGCCGGCGACGTCGCCGACGATGCCGGAGACGGTGCGCGCCAGCAGGATCCCCAGCAGCAGCCCGCTCATGACGGTGCCGACCACGCGGCCGCGCTCCGCCTCGGGAGACAGCGTGGCCGCGAACGGCACCAGGATCTGCGCCATCACCGAAGTCACGCCGATCAGACCGGCGGCGGCGATGAAGAATCCGATCGAGGGCGCCAGCGCGGCCGCGACGAGGCCGGCGACGGTGATCGCCGCCAGCGTCGTGATGAGCCGGCGGCGCTCGAAGAGGTCGCCGAGCGGCAGGAGGAGTACGAGCCCTGCGGCGTACCCGAGCTGCGCCACGGTCACGACCAGGCCGGCGACTCCGGGAGTCACGCCGAACTGCTCGCGGATCGTGTCGAGCAGCGGCTGCGCCAGGTAGTTGCTGGCCACCGCCTGACCGGTCGCCACCGCGAACAGAAGGATCAGGCCGCGGCTCATGCCGGCGGCGTCCTGGCCGTCGCCACTCTGCCTCGCCTGGGGATCGGGATGCGTATCCACACACGCTGCCTACAGGCCGGAGTCGAGGCTGTCAAGCCTCCGGCCCATGCCGCGGAACGGTCAGGGTATCCGTATCGTGGACCGTCTCCCGCTTCCGACCGGATCCGTCGCGAAGCGGGAAGACGACGCCGAGGAGCACGCGCTGAGGTGGCGGGACGCCTACGACTCCCGGCTGCCGCCGGGGCGCCGCCGTCCGTCGGCCTCATCCGGCGGCGGGGTGATCGGCACGCGGTCGCGCTGGTCAAAGCCGGCCGCGTGCGTGTACTCGTACAGCCGCCGGTACTGCGGTGCCAGCAGACCAGCGGCCAGCGCACAGGCGGCGAAAACGGCGAGGAGTATCGCCTGCGCCGCCAGCGGGCCCGGGCCGTCGCTCGCGGCGCCGGCCGCCGAGGTGTCGCCCCAGGCGATGATCTGCGCAATGAGCGCCAGCAGCAGCGACGCGACGACCGCGACGAGGTAGTCGAGCGGTAGACGCCAGACCCAGCGCCGGTGCCACCAGACGTTGCCCGGCCGAAAGCGGCTCCAGCCGTACGCCGGGTTCAGCAGGAACCAGAGGAAGTCCCAGAACGCGACCCAGGCGACCCAGGCGGCGAGCATCGCCAGCTCGCTCGCCGCCGTCCAGCCGACGCCGAACGCGAACGACAGATGAAAGGCGAGCAGCGTCGCCGCGAACATCAGCAGGTTGTAGCCGGTGAGCGGCTTGCCGCCGAGCACCAGACCGAACACACGGGCGACGGGGCCGCTGACGCGATATGGAGTCGGCAGCTTCTCGGCCCAGCCGTAGGGACCCTCGATCTCGATCTCGAGCGCGGCCATGACGAGCGCGAGCAGACACAGCAGGGGAGCGGCGACGGCGAGCGTCACGACGCGGCCCCGTCGCCGGCGCGCGCGAGCGCCACCAGAGCAAGCTGCTCGCGCAGCGCCGCGAGCGCCACGTTGTTGCCGTCCTGCGAGTAGCCGGCAAGCGACTCCTCATGCTCGGGCAAGCGCTCCAGGAACGCGCCGATCGCCTCCGGCGTCGGCGCCGCCGCGTACGCCCCGTATCCCAGCCGCTCAAGGTACCGCGCGTTCAGCGTCTGCTCGAACTGCCCGGCGACCGGCATCGAGAGCGCCGGCTTGTGCAGGTACACGCACTCCGAGAGCAGCGAGAACCCGCCGCCGGCGATGACCGCCCGGGCGGTCCGCAGGTCCTCGAGAAAGGTGGGCTCGCTGAACGGCCGATAGACGAGCTCGCCCTCGACGAGGTCCTCGTCGAGATCACGACGCACGCCGTACAGCCGGCATGGCAGGCCGGTCTCGTGCAGCGCCTCCACCAGTGTCTCGCTGCCGGCCGCGGTCTGGTAGACGAGCAGGTGCTCGCCCGGCTCCGCCACGGCGGCGAGCACCGCCTCCCGCAGCACCGGCGCCACCAGGGTCGTCGCCTTGCGCCGCAGCGGCGGGCGAAAATAGGTCGGCACGATCGCGTGGTGCAGGCCCGCCGCCTTGGTCCTTGCGATCTGGCGGGCCAGCTCGAAGTCGAGGGTGTCGTCGCCGATGATGCCCTCGTCGTGGCGGCAGCGGTCGAGCATCATGATGTTGTCGACGCTGATCGCCGGCACGCGCTCGCGGCGCGCGACCGTGAGCACGAGCGACTCGAAGTCGCTCACCACGACGTCCGGCGTGAAGTCGCGCGCGATCTCATAGAAGGCGCGCACCTGCGCCGGCCAGCCGCTCGCGGCTCCGCGCAGGTTCTGCATGACCGTGTCCCAGCGCCGGATGGCGTTGTCCTCGTAGGCGAGCGAGAAGCCGAGGATCTCGCGCACCTGAGGGAAGTGCTGCGCCAGATAGTCGTGGGCGCGCCCCGACGCGACGATGAGGACGTCGTGCTCACCGACGACGTCGGTGAGAAAGGCGTGTGATCGGGTCGCGTGGCCCATGCCTTCGCCGGCCACTCCGTACAGGATCCGCACCGCTGCACCTCCATCGCTTGCCGGCTGGGCCCCATGACTCTACCCGTTCGCAGGCCGGCGCCGCACGGTAGCGGGGACGCGGGGCGGGCGATAGTCTGCGAGCCGTGGATCACGCCTCCCGACTCAGCGACCTCAGCCGCTCGCGACACGTCGCGCTCATCGTCATCCTCGGCGGCCTGTGCACGATCGGGCCGTTCGCGACCGACCTCTATTTGCCGGCGCTGCCGACGGTCGCGAAGGACCTGGGCGCGACGACGCAGGCGATCGCGCTCACCGTCACGACCTTTCTCGCCGGGCTCGCGCTCGGTCAGCTCATCGCGGGCCCGCTCAGCGACGCCTACGGGAGGCGGCTGCCGCTGCTCGTGGGCCTCGGCGTGTTCGCGGCCTCCGCGACGGCCTGCGCGCTCACGCCGTCTGTCGGGGTGCTCGTCGGGGTGCGCTTCGTACAGGGATTCGCCGGGGCCGCCGGCATCGTGATCGCCAACGCCGTCGTCACCGACTACGCGCGGGGGCGCCAGGCGGCTCGCCTGCTCTCGCGCCTGGCGCTGGTCAGCGGCATGGCGCCGATCGTGGCGCCGCTCGTCGGCGCCCAGCTTCTCCGTTTCACCTCGTGGCGCGGGATCTTCGTCGTACTCACCGGCGTCGGCATCGTGCTGGTCGCAAGCGTCGCCTTCGGGCTCCGCGAGAGCCTGCCCCGGGAGCGGCGCTCCGCAAGCGGCCCGGGCTCCACCCTGCGGACCATGGCCATGCTCACTCGCGACCCGAGTTTCATGGGCTACGCGGTCACCAGCGCCCTGGCGTTCATGGCCTTTTTCGCCTACCTCGCCGGGTCGTCGTTCGTCTACCAGGATCTCTACGGCGCGACGCCGGTCCAGTACAGCATCCTGTTCGCGATCAACGCCGTCGGCATGCTGATCGCGAGCCAGCTGAACCACCGTCTGCTGGCTCACTTCGCGCCCCAGCGCCTTCTCGCCGCCGCCCTCGCCGCCGGCGCCCTCTCGGGAGTCGCGGCACTCATCGTGACGCTGGTCGGCGGCCTGGGTATCGTAGCGCTGGCGATCCCGCTGTTTCTGCTCGTCTCGAGCCTCGGCATGGTCTTCCCCGACTCCACCGCACTGGCGCTGTCGCTGCACCCGGAGGTGGCTGGGTCGGCCTCGGCCTACTTCGGCACCCTGCGGCTTGGTCTCGGCGCCCTGGCCACCCCGCTCGTCGGCCTCGGGGGCGCCGTGAGTGGCCTGCCGATGGCCATCGTCATCGCCGTCTCGAGCCTCGCGGCTTTGGCGCTGTTCGCCGTCGTCGCGCCGCGCACGCGCGACGAGAAGGTGCTGCTCGACACACCCGAGGAGGCGGCGGCCGACATGCCCGTCGGCTGAACCGGCGGCCGGCACGGCCAACGCCGCGTGTCACGTCTGCCGCCGGCCGGGTACACTCCTGCCATCGGCGGACTCAAGGAGGCGAAGCGCCATGCTCTGCGACATCAAGAGGAATCTCCCCGACGACCAGCTCGAGCGGATCCAGAACCTGGAGGACGACCTCGGCCTGACCATCGTGGCGTTCTCGTGCCGGTCGCTCGACCCCCCGCGCGAGGAGCGGCTTCAGAAGATCATGGACGAGCTGGGGCCGCAGCTGCAGGCCGCGCCGGCCCAGCCGGACGACGAGCAGCTCGGCCGCATCCGCGCGACCGAAGAGGAGATGGGGCTGTCGCTGGTGGCGGTGCGGCAGTAGCTGCCCGCCGCCATTCGCCCCGCGGGCGGCGCGCCTCAGGCCTTGGGATTCGGCGTCTTGACGACGAGAAAGCGCACGCGCGCGTCACTCTCGTTGCGGATCGCGTGCAGGTGCCCAGCCGTGCTCGGGATGAGCACGTCCGGCCGGGCCTCCACCGTCTCACCCTCGATCTCGACGCTGGGCGTGCCCTCGAGCACGTAGAAGAAGGCGTTGACCGGCGCCTTGTGCGGCTTCACGACCTCGCCCGGCTCCAGCGTGATCTGGCTGACGACGACGTCCGGCGTGCTGTGGATGTGGCGCACGTCCACGCCGTGCGGATTGTCGGCTACCGGGAACCGGTCGGCGGTGATGACTTGCATGGGGATCTCCATTCGTTGCGCGCGCCCATCGGCGGGCGCGCGATCGTCTCCCCAAGGATGCCCCGGTTCTGGGCTTGCGATTCTTGACGGTGGTCAAGCGGGGCGGAGGCGCTGCGCCCACCGCCCCGCTCCCGATCAGCCCCTCGCGCTCAGTTGACCGCGATCAGCAGGATGACGATGAGCAACAACACGATGCTGAGCCCGGTCATCACGGCGTTGATGATCAGGCCGGCCAGGGCGAAGCCGGTGGGCAACTGCTCGCGCACCGCCCGCTTGTAGCCCGGCCACGAGAGCGCCAGGCCCACCCACCAGAGCACCAGCACTGGGAAGATGAAGCCGACGACGGCGAGCATGAAGCCGGCGATGGCGATGCCCGGCGGCGAGGGCAGCCGGTTGACGTCAGCGTACTGCGCACCCCCGCTGTAGCCGAGCAGGCGCACGCCGGGGACCGGCTCGGGGATGCTCGCCATCCGATACACCC
>JBBQFA010000057.1:0-10986 GCA_038321515.1 Thermoleophilia bacterium
ATGCGGGCGGTCATGTCGTCACAGTAGTGGACGATGACCGCCTCTCGCGTCTGCGGCACGACCGGGCTGCCCTTTTCGCGCATGCCGTGATGCGCGACGATGACGTGGCGCAGCCGCAGCGCCAGCTCGGGCGGGAACTCCGGCACGGCGTCGATGAGGTCGCGGACCATGTCGTGGCCAACGACGATCTCGCCGTGCAGGCGGCCGATGTCGGTCATCTGCGGAGCCATGCCGCCGCTGGTGTACGCCTGCGTCTTGCCGATGTCGTGGAGCAGGCCACCGGCGACGACGAGGTCGCGGTCGACGGAGTCGAACCGCGACGCCACTCCGGCGGCCGTCTCGGCGACGATGAGCGAGTGCTCGAGCAGGCCGTGCCGGTAGGCGTGGTGGTTGCGCACGGCGGCCGGCGCGACGGCGAACGTCGCGCCCGGCTCCTGCGAGCCGTCGAAGGTGCGCTCGAGCAGGGTCCGCAGATGCGGCTCGGCGACCGAGTCGATGAGCGCGTGCAGTCGCTCGCCGAGCTCGGCGGTGCCGACCGGCGACACCGGGATCAGATCGCCAGCGTCGTACTCGTCCGGTTCTGCGGGCCTGAGGCGGCGGATCTGGATCTGAGGGCCGTACTGCGGATGCACGCTGTAGGTGCCCGCGGCCACCACGACGTCGCCGGCGGACACGCCCAGCGCCTCCTCCGACGGGTCGAAGTGGATGCAGGAGACCTCTCCGGTCGCATCGCGCAGCTTGAGACGCAGATACGTCTTGCCGTTGCGATCGGTGGCAACGGTCTTCTCGGAGCAGGCGAAGTAGGTGTCGACCGCCTGGCCGCTCTCCAGCCCGGATATGGGCGTGCGAGGCATCGCGGCCGCGAGGCCGCTGAGTTCGTTGATCATGTGTTCTCCTTGGTCCGGGACAGGGTACCAGACGTCCCGGACGGGGGACGAGTCAGGCCGGGTTCACGTTGGCGGCACTTCGCCGGCGGGCTTCTTCGGGGCCGGCGTCTTCTTTGCCCCCGCAGTCTTCTTCGCGACTGTCTTCTTGGCCGGAGCCTTTCGCGCCGACGCTTTCTTGGTGGCCGGCCTCCCGGCGCCGGCCGGCTTCGCGGCCCGCTTCGCCGGCGCCTTCTTGGCTCCCGACTCACTGCCCGCCGTCTTTGCCGCCGCCGTTCGCGCCGCCGGCTTCTTTGCCGGCGCGGCCGCGGGTGCTGGTTCCGAGCTCGCGGCCGCCGGGGCTTCCGCCGCCGCCTCCGCCGCCGGCTCCGGCGGTGCTGCGGTCGGCGTCACCGTCCCACGAAGCGCGGCGATCTCCGCTTCTTTGCCGTCGGCTTCAGTGTGCGTCGTGCGGAGTCGTGCAGTCGCGGTGGCGAGTCCCGGATGCGCGATCTCTCCGCGCTCGATGAGCGTGAACGCTTCGTGTCCGAGCTCGCGCTCGGCCTTGCGCACGTCGTTCTGCAGAACCACCAGTCGGGCCTGGGCGGCGGTCACTCTACCGGCGCGTTCCGCGTCCCCGGCGAGGGCGCCGGCCTTCTGCTTGACGGTGTCGAAGAACCCCATCCCGGCCTCCTTACACGGCGCCGGCCGGCCGCCGGACGCCTTTTGCCTCAGTCTGTCGCCTCGGCGGCCTCACGTCCAGACCAATCCTGGTCCCCTGTCGCCGGACGCTTGACGTTGACGAGCAGCAGGATGAGCAGGCCAGCGGAGATAGCGATGACGAGGACGAACGGCAGCGCGTAGGAAGTACGGTAGAGGAGGCCGCCGAGTATCGCGCCACCCGCCATGGGGATCCCCATGACCGTGTCGAAGATCGCGTAACCCCAGGCCAGCGGCATGCCCGTGAAGGAGTCGCCGACGATACCGGCCGCGACGAAGCGGAGCGCTTCGAACGCGCCGCAGCTGAACATCGCGAGGCCCCAGGCCAGGGGGTTCCCTCCGGCCAGCAGTAGCGTGGCGCCGACAAGCAAGAAGAGGAGCACTCCGCTGATGCCGGCTCGCGGTCCGTAGAGGTCGGTCACTCTGCCCATCCCGAGAGTGAGGACTGCGGCGCCCAGCGCCGCCAGCGACGCGTAGACACCCAGCGCGCCATAGCCCTGCCCGTGTACCTGCGCCAGATACGGGTTCAGAAACGCCTGGCCGATGTACACGGCAAGATAGCCGGCGAGAAAGAACCCGATGTAGCGGCGAAAGCGGCGGTTGCGACGCAAAGCGCCGAGGCTGAGAGGGGCGTCGGCAGTGTGATACGGCGTGTCATGGATGAGCGAAGCGGTGGCGGAAGAGAGGATGAACATGACGATGCTCAGGAGGAAGACGGTCCGCATACCGTGCTCGGCGGCGAGCCACCCGCCGATGAGTGGCGCCACCACCAGGCCGAGCGGATAGGCGCCGTATACGATGGTGAGGTTGCGGGCGACGCGCGCCGGCTCGGACTTGAGGTAGATGTACGACTTCACCGCGGGGTTGTTGGCCTGGTACAACCCGGTGATCAGGAGGCCGGGGATGAGCCACGGCCAGCTTGGGGCGAGGTAGAACGTCAAGGCCGCCGGCACGGTGAGCCACCACACGGCGACGATCACCGGCTTGAGCCGGAACCGCCGGGCCGCCCAGGCTCCCGGGATGTTGCCCAGCGCCATCGTGGCCAGCATGATCGCGCTGAGCAGGCCGAGAGTGAACCGCGAGGCGCCGAGGTCCTCGGCCGCGTAGACGTAGAGGAGCTGCAGGTACATGCCGACGCCGAAGGCGTAGAGGAGGTTGCCGAGAGCGAGCAGCCTGAGGTCGCGGTCGAGATGGCGCACGGCGGCTCCGTGTCGGGGAGGGTGAGGCCGAGCCGGATTGTACGCGGCGGGCAGGGCCCGCCGCATCCCGCCGGCCACTTCGCCGCGGCAGTCACGGGGGCGCGGCGGGCGGGCCGGCAGAGACCCACCGCCCGCCGCGCCAGGCGCGCTGGTTGAGAACGGCGGCCGCTTCATACAAGCTGTGAGGGACATCCGGCAGAGAGTGCCGGCTGCGCCGGCGGACCTGGCCGGCGCGAAGAGCGGCCCATCCGACGCGAGGAGACGACGATGCAGCTCGGCGGCATGGCTCTCAGAGACGGAGTGCTCCTGCAGAGCGACGGCCACTGGGCCGCCGCCGTGCGCGAGCCGGGCGGCGGCGTCAAGGTAGTGTCCGGCCGCAAAGCCCAGCTGCCGGCTCGCGAGGCGCTGCAGCGCGTGCCCGTGCTGCGCGGCCTCCTCCGTCTTGGCGAGGCGCTGGCGGTGCTGCCGGCCGTGCGCCGCGAGACCGGCGGCCCCGTGCTCCCGCAGGAAGACCCGCGGCTGTTGGCGGCCACCGCCGTCAGCGCGGTCGCGACCGTGGCGCTGCGCGCCAGCAAGCGTGGCTCTCCCGTGTTCAAGGAACTTGCCGCGGCGGGCATCGGCCTGGCGCCGGTCCTGCTGGCCCTGCGCGATTCGCGCCTGGCCAGATATCACGGCGCCGAGCACAAGAGCGTAGCGGCCTACGAGGGCGGCCTCGACCCCGCGCTCGCGGACAGGGAACACGCGCGCTGCGGCTCCAACCTGATCGCGCCGATGCTGGTCACCAGTGTGGCGACGAACCTGCTGCTGCGGGCCGCGGGCAAGGAGCGCCAGCCGCTGGCGACCTTCGTCGCCGGCCTCGTGAGCATCGGCACGGCGATGGAGGTCTTCTCGTGGATGGCGCGCCACCAGGATCACCCCCTGGCGCGCACGCTCCGCCGGCCCGGCATCGAGATGCAGCGCCTGTTCACGACCAGTGAGCCGAGTGCGGACCAGCTCGACGTCGCTCATCTCGCGCTGCAGGAACTTCTGCGGCTGGAGGGTGCGGCGCCGGCGGCGGGTGCCTGACGCCTACGCCAGACGACGGTGCGTGACGTCGGCCGCGCAGCTCAGTCGGCAGGCTCGCGCTCGGCCAGCCGCTTGCGCCGCCGCTCCTGGGCTTCGGCGAGCCACTCGCGCTGCTGGTCCGTCCGCGGCACGAAATGAGGCACGGGGATCGGCTGGCCGCTGTCGCTGAGCGCGACGAACACCAGATAGGCCGAGTTCGTGTGCGTCCTCATCCCCGTGGTCAGGTCTTCGGCCTCGACCCGCACCCCGACCTCGACCGACTTGGTGCCGGCGAAGTTGACGTTGGCCCTCAGGCGCACGAGGTTGCCGACCTGCACCGGATGATGAAAGTCGATGCGGTCGATCGCCGCCGTCACGACACGGGTGCGGCAGAAGCGGTAGGCGCAAGCTCCGGCGGCCTCGTCGATGAGCTTCATCATGATGCCGCCGTGGATGTTGCCCATAAAGTTGGCGTCTGCCGGCTGCATCAGGTGCGTGAGCACGATGCTGGTCTCGCTGCCGCGGGGCAGGGGGTCGTTCATGGGTTCACCCGGTCGCGTCGGATGGTCAGATATCGAGATTGCCGGGCGTGCGCCGCCGCCGCCGGTCGCGAGTGCTGCGCGCGCCGCCGCCCGAGCGGTCGACGCGGCGCTCTGCGTGGCGGCGGTCCAGGATCACTTTGACGTTCGGGTTGTCCCGGTAGTGCTCGACGAGCCTGCGAAACGCGTCTTCGCCGAGCTCCGGGGGTACGACGCAGTAGATCACGGTGGTCTCCAGGTTGCCCGCGGCCAACGGTAGCACATGCCCCATACCCCGGCCAGTGTCCTCGAAGAGGCAAAAAGGGGAGGGCCGGGACCGACTGCTCCGTCGGGCCCGGCCCTCTGAAGGGGGTACCATGAAGGAGTATCGGCAGCGACCCTCGGGACCTTGAGCCATCGCCGCATTCTTGAACCGTCGCCTGGGCCACCCGCCGGCGGCCACCGGGCACGGCGGCGCACGACCACGGTCTGGTAGGCTACGAAGACCGCGTGGGTCACGAGCCAGGGGGGTGAGCGTGTTCCCGTGCTTCGACGACATCGCCGCCGCCGCGCCGGGGTGTGGCCGCCCCGCCGGACTGGCCGAGTTCGAGGCGCCGGCGTGAGGACGCCAGCCGACAGAGAGCGCTACGAACTGGCCTGCGAGGCCGGCGCGGCGATCACCCAGGCGCTTGTGCGCGGCGACGCGCTGACCACCGTCGCCGAGCGCGTCGCCACTGCGCTGGGCGTCTGGGAGTGCGACCTCTACGAGTACTACGCCGAGAGCGAGACGATCGTCGGCGCGGCGTTCTGGGCGCGCGAGACGACCGCCGACGACACCACCTGGGTCGGGACGCGCGCCAGTCTCGACGAGCGCTCGAACTACCGCCCGACGCTCCTCGAGGGCGCCTGCTGCGAGGCATACGACGACGATCCGGACCTCGACCCGGTCGACCGCGAGCTGATGTCGCTCTGGGGGGAGCGCGCTTCTCTCACGGTCCCCCTGCGCTTCAAAGAAGAGGTGATCGGCTGTCTCACCCTGGTGGAGAAGCGCGCGCCGCGCCGGTTCGACGCTGCCGACAAGGAGCTGGCGACGCTCCTCGCCGCGCCGGCCGCGGTCGCCATCCACAACTCTCGTCTCTTTCGCCGTCAGGAGGAGCAGAACCGGCACCTCGAGTCGCTCCTGGAATCGAGCCGTGCGCTCACCTCCGCCGTGACTCTCGAGGACTCCCTCTCGCACATGTGCCGCACCGCAGCCGGGGCACTGGCGACCAGCGAGTGCCTGATCTACGAGTATGACCCGGACCGTGACGCGATCGTCTTTCGCGCCTTCTACGGCTCCGACGGCGACGCGACCGGGCCCGGTCACGTTGGAACGGTCTACCCCCTAGACGAACATCCCTCCGACCGCGAGATCCTGCGTCGCGGCGAGGTGGTCCAGGAGTCCCTCTCTGATGAGACGCTCCCGGCCGACGTGCGCGCCTCGATGGAGGAGTGGGGCGAGCAGTCGTGCCTGAACGTGCCGTTGTACGTCGACGAGGAGCCCATGGGGCTGCTCGTGCTCATCGCCAACGACCGTGAGCGCGTCTTCGGCGCGGGTGAGGTCGAGCTGGCTCGCGCCCTTGGCGAGCAGGCCGCCACGGCGATCCGGCACGCGCGGCTGTATCGCCGCGGCGACCGGCAGAACCGGCGTCTCCTGGCGCTGCTCGAGACGAGCCGCGTGCTCGTCGCATCGCTCGACGCCGCCGCGGTCCTCGGCGAGGTGCGACGCGAGGTCGCAGACCTGTTCGCGGTGCCCGGCGACGCCGTCGGTGTCCTGCTGCGTCGTGGCGACGGATTCTCTCCGCTCGATGCCCATCCCGACGCCGCCGAGGCCGGGTCTGACGATGACGACACCCCGCCCGTGAATCTGGACGAGCTCTGCGGCCGGGCTGTCGCCGACCTCTGCCCGGTGTGCGCGGACGATGGGGTGGCGGCCCGACTCGTCGTGCCCTTGGTGCTCGACGCTGCCGCCGAGGGGCTCCTCGACGTTCGTGTTCGCGCCGGCCACCGCTTCAGCGAGGACGAGCTCGAGCTGCTGCAGATCCTCGCCAGCCAGGCCGCCGCCGCCCTCGCCAACGCTGGTCTGTACCGCACCCTCGAGCGCCAAGCCATCACCGACGGGCTCACCGGCCTGTACAACCACCGGTACTTCTACGAGCGTCTCACGCAGGAGGTCGCACGCGCCCAGCGCTACGCCTTGCCGCTCTCGCTGCTCATGATCGACATCGACGACTTCAAGCACTTCAACGATCGCTTCGGCCATCCGACCGGAGACCTCGTGCTCGAGGAGGTCGGCAGGATCCTGACGACCCATCTGCGCCGCGGCATCGACTTCGCGGCCCGCTATGGGGGCGAGGAGTTCGTCGTCCTGCTGCCCAACACCCCCCCGGACGGGGCGCACGTCGTCGGCTCGCGTCTGGTGCGGGAGCTGACGAAGCGGGACGGAGGGGTGACTGTGCCTCCCCCCCACGAGGTTGGCGCGCTCGGCGTCGGTGAGGGCATTCGCGTGGCCGTCGCCACGTCATCGCTGCCTGGTGTCGCCGCCGCATCCCATATCACCGTCAGCGTCGGCATTGCCTGCTTCCCCGGGGCGGCGGGCGGCCCGGGCGAGTTGGTCCGGAACTCCGACAAGGCGCTGTACCTGGCGAAGCGCCTCGGCAAGAACCGCGTGGAGGTCTTCGGTGACTGACGGTCCGGAGCGCGGCACGCCCGCCGTTCGCGACCCCTATCGAACCGTGCTCGAGGTCGGCGCGACACTGGCCTCGTCGCTGGAGCTGGACGAGGTCTTTCAGACCATCGCGCGGCAGGTCGGCGAAGCACTCGACGTGCAGTGGTGCGACATCAACGAGTACGATGCCGCCGCCGGGACGATGACGTATGTGGCCGTTTGGTCGGAGCGGCTCCGCCAGGTGGATCTCGACTACCTGGGCACGGTCGTTCGACTTGACGAACGCCCGGGCCGCGACGCGGTCATTCGTCGCGGTGACCTGCTCGAGGGCTACATCGATGACGAGGACCTCGATCCGCTTGAGCGCCGGACGATGCTCGAGTACGACGAGAAGGCGGTCATGGAGATCCCGTTGGTCTTCGGCGGCGAGACCATCGGCGTGCTCGGCGTCACCGAGTCTCGCCGCGCACGCCGGTTCAGCGACGACGAGAAGCGGCTCTTCCGACTGCTGGCGCGACCCGCCGCGACGGCGATCGGCAACGCGCGCCTCTACCGCGAACAGAGAGAGCAAGCCGGGCGCACGGCCGCACTTCTGGCCTCAAGCCGGGCGCTGGCCGCCTCCGTCGACCTCGACGAGGTCCTGGCTAACGTGGCACACCTGGCTGCGGACGCGGTGCAGGTCAGCTACGCGACCGTGTACGAGTACCGCCCGCACTACGACACGCTCGTCTACAAGGCGACGTTCGACCGTGTCACGCCGTCGGCCGGCGTGCCCGAGGACACCCTCGGGACCGTCTATCCCCTGTCCGAGCTGCCCGGCGATCGTGCCATTCTCGAAGGCTCCACGATCGTGCAGGAGCATGTCTCGGACGAGACCCTGGCCGCCGACCGCCGGGCCTCGATGCGCGACTGGCGGCAGAAGACGTGCCTCAGCCTGCCGCTCCACTACGGCGACGCGCCGCAGGGCATCTTGCGGCTGACGACGACCGCTGCGGAGCGAGAGTTCACCGCTCGTGAGATCGAGCTGCTCGAGGCTCTCGGCGAACTCGCCAGCGCGGCTATCAACAACGCCCGGCTCTTCAGCGAGCAGAGCGAGCAGAGCGAGCGGCTGCTCGGGCTCTTCGAGGTCAGCCGCGGCCTCACGTCGACGTTCGACCTCGGCGTCATCATCGCGTCCGTCGAAGACGGCACCAGACGCCTCTTCGGCGGCGCTCTGCATGGCCGGGTCTGGCTGCGCGATACGGACGATCGTCTGGCACCGGCCGTCGGGGCCTCATCGCCCGTGGCGCCGCCGCCGGAGGCACCCGAGCTCGTGCGCGAAGCGTTCGCAGCCACGCGTCCGGCGGAGCGTGTCACCGACGCCGGCTCGGGGCTGGCCGTGCCCCTCGCCGTCAAGGGCCGCTGCGAAGGCGTGATCGTCGTAGAGGCCGCCGGCCTTCGCCGCTTCTCGTCGGCCGAGCGCGAAGCGCTCCAGGTGCTCGCCAACCAAGCGGCGGCCGTCATCGAGAACGTACGGCTGTATCGGCGCGCCGAGCAGCAAGCCATTCGCGACGGCCTCACCGGGCTCTACAATCACCGCTACTTTCAAGAGCGGATGCGCCAGGAGTGCAGCAGGGCGAAGCGATACCGGATGCCACTCGCGCTGCTCATGCTCGACCTCGACGACTTCAAGTCGTACAACGACCAGTTCGGTCATCAGCTGGGCGACGAGGTGCTGCGCGAGGTCGGGGAGATCCTCCTCGCCGAGACGCGCCACGACATCGATCTGGCGGCGCGCTACGGCGGCGAGGAGTTCGCCGTCATTCTGCCGCACACGCGTGCCGAGGCTGTGCCTCTCGAGGGCGCATCCGCCGCCGGCGGCAGCGGCGACGATGCCGCTCCGCCTCCCGGCGCCGGTGCTCTGGTCGTCGCCGAACGACTGCGCGCGGCGATCGCCGCGCGCGCCTTCGCCGGCCACGGTGGGCGTAGGTACGCTCGTGTCACGGTGACCATCGGCGTGGCGGACCTCGGCGCCGATGAAGAGTCGGCCGCCGAGCTCATCGCTCATGCCGACGCTGCTCTCTACGCCGGCAAGCGCGCCGGACGTGACCGCATCGCGGAGCACGACCGATGAGACGCGCCGCGAATAGGTCATAGCGAGTCCTCGGCCGGGCAAGCCCTCGGGCCCACTCGGCCGGTGGTGCACTCAAATCGTCGGAGTCGCCGGCTCTACACCCATCAGCCTGCCCCCACCCGGGTTCCTCCAGGCGGCCCTGTACTTGGCCATGCCCATAGCCGAGGCTCCCGCCTTGACCCAGAAGGACACGGTGCCCACGGAACCGCCCAAGCTCCACGTGATCGCCTTGCTGCCGATCCGCTTCAGACTGGTGCTGATCTTAGCGGTGAGCGTGATCATGGCGCCGTTGTCGGCGACCTTGGGACCCGTGAGCTTGATCTTCACCCCGGTTCCACCGGCGAACACCGCCGCGGCGAGAAGCTAGTCGCGGCCGAGCGTGGAGAGCGCGTCGAGCGACGCCGGATCGCCGCCGAGCACCTGCGCCGCGGCGCCCTCGACGCGCGCCGCCATGGCGTCGACGAAGTACTGCGCCGCCAGCAGCTTGCGCGCGTCGCTCTGCGCGGCTCGCAGCAGCAGGTAGCCGCAAGCGACGTCGATGCTCATGTCGGTGAGGCGACGGGCGTGAAAGTCGCGATAGCGCACGTCGTCGAGCTCGCGCACGCGGGCGATCGCCTCCGCCAGACGCGCGCGGGCGTGCCGCACGCGCGCGAGCAGCTCCGGCGTCGCCAAGAAGTCCTCGGCGTCGTACGCTTCGAGGCGGCCGGCGAGCGTGCCGCCGAGAATGCCGCCGATGGCGGCCACGACCTGCAACTGCGTCGTGCCCTCGTAGATATTGGTGATGCGCGCGTCGCGGCTGTGGCGCTCTACGGCGAAGTCGCGCATGTAGCCCGAGCCGCCGTGCACCTGCAGTGAGTCGTAGGTGACCGTGTTGGCCATCTCCGTGCAGCAGGCCTTGGCCAGCGGCGTGAAGAGCGCGGCGAGGCGCGTGTACTGCTTGAGCTCGGCGCGCAGCGCCTTGATGTCGGCGTCGGGGCCGGCCGGCGCAGCCTCGCCGGCCTTTTCCGCCGCCTGGATCTGCGCGATGCGGTGCTCGAGTACTTCCTTCATGTCGACGATGAGCGCCGTCTCGTAGAG
Organism: Thermoleophilia bacterium; assembly: GCA_038321515.1. GTDB lineage: Bacteria > Actinomycetota > Thermoleophilia > UBA2241 > UBA2241 > CAIXSE01. The sequence continues at coordinate 10,242 of JBBQFA010000057.1, forward strand.
CAGGGCGCGCGCCGCCTCGACGCTCACCTTCATGTCGGCGAGCATCGCTTTGACGGCGGTGAGGTCGCCGATCGGCGCGCCGAACTGCACGCGCTCGGCGGCGTACTTTGCCGCCGCCCGGTAGGCCGCCTCGGCGATGCCCTGCGCTTGCGCGGCGATGGCGAGTCGGGCGCCGTTCATCAGGCTCATGACGTACGTGGTGAGCCCGCGCCGGCGCTCGCCGACGAGCAGCGCCGGCGCGTCGTCGAACTGCAGCTCACAGGTCGGCGAGGCGTGGATGCCGAGCTTGTCCTCGAGCCGGCGGATGCGCATGTGCTCGTCGCGTTCGTAGAGAAACATGCTGAGCCCGCGGGCGTCGGTCGTGCCCTCCTCTGAGCGCGCCAGCACGAGACTCAGCTGCCCGCAGCCGTTGGTGATGAAGCGCTTCACTCCGTTCAAGCGCCAGGTGCCGTCCGGCTGCTCCGTCGCCTTGAGCTGCACGTTCTGCAGGTCGGAACCGGCCTCGGGCTCGGTGAGCGCCATGCTGCCGGTGACCTCGCCGCTCGCGAAGCGCGGCAGGTAGGCCGCCTTCATCTCCTCGCCGGCGAACTTGTTGACCGTCTCGCTGATGTCCTGGAGGCCGAAGATGTTCATCAGCGCCGGGTCGGCGCGGCTGACCATCTCGACGATCATCACGCTGACCGAGACGGGGAAGTTGAGGCCGCCGTACTTGCGCGGCAGCGTGATGCCCATGAGGTCGGCCTGC
>JBBQFA010000058.1:0-10862 GCA_038321515.1 Thermoleophilia bacterium
CTCGACCGTCGCGGTGACGTCGCGCAAGGCGTAAAGAAGGCGGTCGGCCGGCACCACGCGCTCGCTCTGGCTCACGACGGCCACACCGATGCGCTCGAGCTGGCGCAGGAACTCGCCCTGAGGCAACCGCACGCGGAACCCGGGGATCGACTCCAGCTTGTCCAGCGTCCCGCCCGTGTGGCCGAGCCCACGCCCCGACATCTTGCCGAAGATGGCGCCGCAGGCGGCGATCAGCGGCGCCAGGACCAGCGTGACCTTGTCGCCCACACCACCGCTCGAGTGCTTGTCGAGCACCGGGCGTCGCAGCACGCGCAGGTCGAGGGTCTTGCCGCTCTCGACCATCGCCCGGGCGAGGCTCACGGTCTCCTGGTCACTCAGGCCGCGCAGCACCATCGCCATGAGCAGCGCGCTCGCCTGATATGACGGCACGGCGCCGCTCACGACGCCCTCGACGAAGAGTCGGATCCGAGCCTCGTCGAGCTCCCCGCCGTCCCGCTTCCAGGCGATCACGTCATGGACGAACTCCACTAGGACCCTCCGTTCGCTTCGCCGTCGCCCAGTTCCGACCAGCGGGCGAAGACCACGGCCGCAAGCCCGGCGGCAAGCACGCTGGCGAGGCGGCCGGACGCGGCGAGCACGTCCTGGTGCGAGCCCGCCGCGGCCGCCGCGTTGGCGACCAGCGCCAGAAGGCAGCACTCTACGCCGGTCGCCTGCGCGGCTCGAACCTCCGGGGTCGCGGACATGCCGACGACGTCGCCGTACCCGGCGAGCCAGGCGGCCTCGGCGGGCGTCTCGAACTGTGGCCCCGTGACCGCGACATAGGCGCCGGGCGCCGCGACGGCGCCGAACACGGCGCCGACCCGCGCGGCTGCCTCCGTGGAGCACACCGGCAGCCGCGGCGACAGGTCCGCCGCGGGCGGACGCTGCAGGTCGATCACCTCGGCGCAGACCACGACGGCGCCGGGCGCCACGTGCGGCCTCAGGCTGCCACACGAGTTGGTGAGCACGAGGCGACGAACGCCGGCCTCGGCCAGACGCCGCACCGGTGTCTCGAGCTCGGCGTCCGACCAGCCCTCGTAGCGGTGCGGCCGGCCGCAAGCGAGCGCCAGACGCAGCTCGGCGCGAGCCGCCGACGACACGCGTACCAGCTGGAGCACGTTGCGGTGGCCCTGCACCGAGCCGCACGGCCAGCCCAGCGAGTCGTACGGGACCTCGTCCTCGAGATCGGCGCCGGCGGGCAGCACCGCGAGCCCGGAGCCGAAGACGACGGCCGCGTGCGGCCGCCAGGCGGCCACGCGAGCCATGACGGCCGCAGGCGCCATCATCGTCATCCGATCACGCGCCCCGGCAGCAGCGGCGTCTCGCCGGTGAGGCGCGCGAACGCCGTGGCGCCCACGTCCTCCTGGGCGCCGTCATACCGGCCCGGCGCCAGGCCCAGCGCCAGCAGCGGCGAGTACTCCCTCGAGTGATCGGTACTCGGCGTCGTCGGGTCCACGCCGTGGTCGGCGCACAGGATCATCGCGTCATCGCCCGCAAGCAGCGCCTCCCAGTGCGGCAGAACGGCGTCCACCGCGGCGAGCCCGGAGGCGAACCCCTCGACGTCGTTGCGATGCCCCCACATCTGGTCGAAGTCGACGAGGTTGGCGAACAGCAGGCCCTCCTCCATCTCGCGCAGGTGCCTGGTGCAGGCGGCGATGCCGGCTGTGTTGTCGGTCGTGTGGTCGTCCACGTCCACGCCGCGCTGGACGAAGATCTCGCCGATCTTGCCGATGCCCACGACCGGCACGCCGCGCTCGTGGAGCAGGTCGAGGTACGTCGGCCCCGGCGGCGTCAGCGAGTAGTCGCGCCGCCGGGACGTGCGCTCGTAGTGGCCCGAAGTACCGTCAAAGGGCCGCGCGATCACGCGCCCCACCGCGTGCTCACCGCGCAGGATCGCCCGCGCCGTCTCGCACCACCCGTAGAGCGTCGCCACAGGCACGACGTGTTCGTGGCAGGCGATCTGAAAGACGGAGTCGGCCGAGGTGTAGACGATGGGCCGGCCGCCGGCGACGTGCTCGTCGCCGAGCTCGTCGATGATGCCGGTACCGGAGGCCGGCCGGTTGCACAGCACGCGCCGGCCGATGGCCCGCTCGAACGGCTCGATCACCGCGGGCGGAAAGCCGTCGGGATACGTCGGGAAGGGGTGCTCGAGCACGACTCCCATCATCTCCCAATGGCCGGTCGTCGTGTCCTTGCCGGCGCCGCGCTCCAGGAGGCGACCGTAGGTCGCGTCCCGGCGCGGCGTGCCCAGGGGCAGCCCGACGATCTCCCCGAGGCCGAGGCCGGCGAGGTTCGGCAGCGGCACCTGCGTGCGTTCGAGCACGTGCCGCAGCGTGTCGGAGCCCTCGTCGCCGTAGGCGGCGGCATCCGGCAGCGCCCCCGCTCCGCACCCGTCCAGGACGCACACGAACACCCTCGTCATGTCTCCTCCTCCCCCGCGGCGCCGGGCCGCCGGCGCGCGCGCGGGTGCGTCTCGAGAAAGACCTCCCGCAGGTGCTCCACCGTCACATGCGTGTACAGCTGGGTCGTCGCCACGTTGGCGTGGCCCAGCATCTCCTGGACGCTGCGCAGATCGGCGCCGGCGGCCAGCAGGTGCGTGGCGAACGAATGGCGAAAGGTGTGGGCGCTCGCCGCCCCGAGCAGATCGGCCCGCTCGAGCACCCGGCGCAGGAGGTAGTCGAAGCCCTGGCGGGTGAGCGGCGCCCCGCGAGCGTTGAGGATCAGCTCGGCGCGACGCCGGCCCCGCAACAGGGTTCGCCGTCCGTCGCCGACATAGCGGCGCACCGCCTGGGCCGCCGCCGAGCCCATGGGCACGACCCGCTCCTTGTCGCCCTTGCCGACGCAACGGACCAAGCCGCCCTCGATGTCCACGTCTCCGTCGCGCAGCCCGAGCAGCTCACTCACGCGCAGCCCGCAACCATAGAGCAGCTCCAGTGCCGCCAGATCGCGCTGCCCGAGCGGGCCCGGGCGAACCACCGCCTCAAGCACGGCCTCGACCTCCTCGACCGAGAGCACGCGGGGCAGGTCCTGCGGCTTCTTGGGCGTACGCAGTCGCGCCGCCGGGTCGTCGTCGCGAACGCCCTCCCGCACCAGATAGGCGAAGAACGTGCGCAAGCTTGCGGTGCGACGGGCGACGCTCGCCGGCGCGCCGTCGCCCCCGGGCCCAGCGAAGAAGGCGCGCACCTCGGCCTCGGTGGCGACGCCCGGGCGCCCCTCATCCAGAGCCAGAAACGCGGCAAAGCGAGCCAGGTCACGACCGTACGCGACGACGGTGTTGGGACTCAGGCTACGCTCGTAGCGGACGTAGTCGAGAAACTCGTGGACGAGCGGGTCCTCGGGCGGTCCCGGAGGCCGGTCCTGTGCCGAACGCGCTGCCACAGCCACCCCCCGGCCGCTACGCGGCCGCCGACCCGGCGGCGCGGACCAGCGCGTGGACGAAGTCGGAGAGCTGCGCGAGACGCTCGACACGGATGCTCTCGTGTGGCGAGTGCACGCGCTCGAACCCGACCCCGAGCGTGACCGCGGGCAGGCCGCGAAGGTTGAACACGTTGCTGTCGGAGCCGCCGCCGCCGCCGATGAACCGGGCCTCCAGGCCCGCGTCGGCCGCCGCGGCGGCCACCGTGCGCAACAGTGGCCCGTCGAGGTCGTGCGCGTAGCCGCGAAAGTGCTCGCGCACGTCCACGCTGACGTCGACGCCGGTGGCGGCGGCGGCCGTGCTGATCGCCTCGACCATGGCGGCGGTCTGCGCGGCCACTTTGCCCTCGTCGCGGCTGCGCGCCTCCGCGCGCAGAACGCAGCGCTCGGGCACGATGTTGACGGCGCTGCCGCCCTCGAGGATGCCGACGTTCGCCGTGGTCTCGTCGTCGAGCCGCCCAAGATCCATCGCGGCGACCGCGCGCGCGGCCGCGACCACGGCGCTGCGCCCGTGCTCGGGCTCAATGCCGGCGTGCGCCGCAACGCCGCGGAACTCGGCCTCTATGGACTTCGCCGTCGGGGCGCTACGGATCACCGTGCCCGGCGCCCCCTCGCTGTCGAGCACGAAGACCGCCTCGGCGCCGAGGGCTTCGACGGCGAAGGCCTCCGCCCCGCGGAGACCGATCTCCTCCCCCACCGTGAAGAGCAGCTCGACCGTCACGGCGGGCTGATCTGCGACCAGGTCGCGCGCCAGCAGGAGCAGGACAGCCACGGCCGCCTTGTCGTCGGCGCCGAGGACGGTGGCGCCGTCGGTGTGGACGACCGCGTTCTCGACGAGCACCACCGGCGGTCCGTCGACGGGCACCGTGTCAATATGGGCGCAGAAGGCGATGGTGCGGGCGCCGCTCCCGGGAATGCGCACCAGGAGGTTGCCGGAGGCGCAGCCGGTGAGGGCCGCCGTATCGTCTTCGAGTACGTCGAGGCCGAGGTCACGGAGGTAGCCGTGGACGACATCGGCCATCTGCCGCTCGGCGCGCGACGGGGACGGGATGCGCGCCAGCCGCACGAAGAGGTCGCGCAGCTCGTCTACGCTTGCGGGCACTGTTCCTCCAGCTCGTCATCGCGCTCGGTGCGCAGGCGGGCGGCGGCCCCGACGAAGTCGCGGAACAGCGGCGCCGGCCGCGTCGGCCGCGATTTGAACTCGGGATGGAACTGGGAAGCGACGAACCAGGGATGATCGGGGAGCTCGCAGATCTCGACGAGGCGGCCATCTGGCGTGGTACCACTCACCACGAGCCCGGCCGCTTCGAGCTGCGGGCGCAACTCGTTGTTGACCTCGTAGCGGTGACGGTGACGCTCCCACACCTCGTCTGCGGCGTAGGCCGCCTGGGCCTTGGTGCCGGGGACCAGGGCCACGTGTGAGGCGCCGAGACGCATGGTGCCGCCCATGTCGGCGATGTCCTTCTGCTCGGGGAGCAGGTCGATCACCGGATACGCCGTCTCGGGGTCGAACTCGGTCGAGTTGGCGCCGTCCATGTCGCACACGTCGCGGGCGAACTCGGCGACGGCGCACTGCATGCCGAGACACACGCCGAGAAAGGGGACGCGGTTCTCGCGGCAGTACCTGATGGCGTCGATCTTGCCCTCGATGCCGCGCAGGCCGAACCCGCCGGGCACGATGACGCCGTCGACGCCGCAAAGCCGTTCGGCGACCGTCGCCGGCGTGAGCTCCTCGGAGTCGACCCACTGCAGGTCGAGCTTGCGGGCATGGTGGATGGCGGAGTGCTTGAGCGCCTCCCAGACCGAGAGGTACGCCTCGTGCAGCTGGACGTACTTGCCGACCAGGGCGATGGTCACCGGCTTGTCGCAGGCGTCGATGCGTTCGATCAGGGCATCCCACTCGCTCATGTCGGGCGGCCCGCACTCGATGCCGAGCATGCGCACGACGAGCGCGTCCAGACCCTCCTGCCGCATCGCCGGCACGACGCGGTAGATATCGTCCTGGTCGCTGGCCGAGATGACGGCGTCGGGGTCGACGTCGCAGAACAGGGCTATCTTCTCGCGGATGCCCTGCGAGAGCGGCTCCTCCGAGCGGGCGACGATGATGTCCGGCTGGATACCGATCTCGCGGAGCTCGGCGACGGAGTGCTGCGTCGGCTTCGTCTTCAGCTCACCGACCACGCCGATCATCGGTACGAGGGTGACGTGGATGTAGAGGACGTTCTCGCGGCCGATGTCTTTGCGGAACTGGCGGATGGCCTCGAGAAAGGGCAGGCTCTCGATGTCGCCGACGGTGCCGCCGACCTCGGTGAGCAGCACGTCGGCACCGGTGCTCTGCGCCAGCCGGTGCACGCGGCTTTTAATCTCGTTGGTGATGTGCGGGATCACCTGGACGGTGCCGCCGAGGTAGTCGCCGCGGCGCTCCTTGGTGATCACGGCGTTGTAGATGCCGCCGGTCGTGACGTTGCTGTCGCGCTGCACGAACTCGTCGATGAAGCGCTCGTAGTGGCCGAGGTCGAGGTCGGTCTCGGCGCCGTCCTCGGTGACGAACACCTCGCCGTGCTGAAACGGGCTCATGGTGCCGGGGTCGACGTTGATGTACGGGTCGAACTTCTGGTTCGCGACCTTGAGCCCGCGAGCCTTGAGCAACCGGCCGACCGAGGCAGCCGTGATGCCTTTGCCGAGGCCGCTCACCACCCCGCCGGTCACGAAGATGTGCTTGGTCATCTCCCTGTTCCCTCCTGGTGTCGCCCTCCACCGGTCCAAGAGCAGCTGCCGTCATACGCCGCGGGCACATCCACCAGGAGATACGCCCACGGCACGGCAAGACCACTGCGGATACGTGAGGGATTTTGTGGGGCCGGGGTCCCACCCGCTCGAAGAAGACGGGCCGGCACGACGATATGCCCGGCGAGGCCACGGATCACGCTGGCAAGTATACCATCGGGCACGGGCGCCGCAAGGCACCGCGGCAGAAGCTTCAGGCGGTCCCGGCGGCCTTCGCCAGCAGGCTCTCGGCGTGGCTGCGGGCGGCCGCGTCGTCGGGGGCCGCGCCGAGCATGCGGCAGAGCTCGGCGAGGCGCTCCTCTCCCTCCACGCGGCGCACGACCGTCACGGTCGTCTCCGCGCCGGCGTCGCTCTCCTTGACGATCGCGTACTGGCGCTCGGCGAACGCCGCCACTTGCGGCAGGTGCGTGATACAGAGCACCTGGCGGCGACCCGCAAGACGCAGCAGCCGTTCGCCGAGGGCCGCCGCGGTGACGCCGCCGATGCCCGTGTCGACCTCGTCAAAGATGAGGGTCTCGACGTCGTCGCCGAGCGTGACGATGCCGCGGATCGCGAGCATGACGCGCGAGAGCTCGCCGCCGGAGGCCGTCTCTCGCAGTGGGCGCGGCGGCACCCCGGGGTTGGCGCCGAAGATGAACTCGACTTCGTCGGCGCCGTGAGCGCCAAGCGCTTGCCAGCCGAGGCCGCGTGACGAGACCTCGATGACGAACGTCGCATGTGGCATGGCCAGGCCGCGCAGCTCCTCCTGGATACGGGCGGCGACCAGCGGTGCCAGGCGCCGCCGCGCCGCGCTGAGCGCCTCGGCGGCGACGACCGCCTCGGCCTGCGCCGCCTCGACGGTGCCGACGAGTGCGTCCTCGTCGGCGGCGAACTCCTCGAGCGCCGCGAGGCGAGCGCCGGCCTCGCCCAGAAATGCGAGTACTTCGTCCGCCGACCCCCCGTACTTGCGCATCAGCAGCTTGAGCCTATCGTAGCGCAGCTCGAGCGCGTCGCGATGCGCGGCGTCGACGTCGAGGCCGTCGAGGTAGTCGCGCAGCGCCGCGGAGAGATCGTCGAGCTCAACGGTGAGCGCGCCCAGACGTGTCGCCAGGGGCGTGAGACTCTCGTCGAGCAGCGCCGCCTCGTCGACGAGGCGCTGCGCCACGCGCACGCCGTCGAGCGCCGCGCCCTCGGACTCGCCGGCAAGTAGAACGAGCGCGCCTCCGGCGCGCTCAAGCAACTTGCCGGCGTGCCGGGCGCGCTCGCGGTCGCGCACGAGGCGCTCGTCTTCGCCGGGTTCCACGGCGGCGGCCTCGATCTCGTTCACCTGGTAGCGCAGCATGTCGATCTCTCGCTCGCGGTCGCGACCGGCGCCGCGCAGATCGTCGAGCTCACGCGTAAGCTTTCTCGCGCGAGCGAAGGCCGCCTCGTAGGCGGCCTGGAGCGGCTCGAGCTCGTCCGCCGCCGCGGCGTCGAGAAGGTCGAGCTGGCGCTCGAGTTGCAGTAGCCGCGTGTGCTGGAGCTGGCCGTAGAAGGCGAGCCGGCGGCGCAGCGCCTCTTCGACGGCGGCGGCCGAACTGAGCAGCCCGTCCATGCGGGCCCGCGAACGGCCGCCGTGCGGTAGCTCGCGGGCCACCGCCAGGGTCTCCTCGCCGTTCTCGAAGAGCGCCTGCACGAGAGCCCGGGTGGCGCCGGGTCGCACCAGCTCGTCGCCGCCCTTCTGGCCCATGAGCAGGCCGATCGCCTGGGCGAGCAGGCTCTTGCCCGCGCCGGTCTCGCCGGTGATGACGTTGAGGCCCGGCGAGAACTCCAGCCGGGCCTCGGCGATCAGCACCAGGTCGTCGATACTGAGCTCAGCGAGCATCGCGGCGATCGAAGAGCTTCTCCTCGACGTTCTGGTAGAACGAACCCTCGCTCTGCATCAGCAGCCGCGCCACCTGAGGTCCGGCGGCGATGCGCACCTCGTCGCCGCAGCACAGCCTGCCGACGGAGTCGCCGTCGACCATCACCTCGGCCTCCTGCATCGGCGAGACGTTGCGCGCGCTGATGACGTGCTCGGGGCGCAGGATGACGGGGCGAAACGCGAGCGAGTGCGGTGCGATGAAGTTGAGCACCAGCACGCCGGCGTTCCACTCGACGATAGGGCCGCCACACGAGAGGTTGTAGGCCGTCGACCCCGTCGGCGAGGCGATGATGAGGCCATCGCAGAACATGCTGCCGACGGTGACGCCGGCGACCTCGTACTCGAGCTGCAGGACGTGGCGGGGCGCCACGCGACTGAGGATCACGTCGTTGACGGCGCTGAAGCGCTCGCCGTTCAGGTGGACCTCCACGGTGAGCAACTCGACGACCCGATAGTCGCCCGCGAGGATCGCCTTGAGACCCGCCTCCCAGCCGTCACGCGGCAGCGAGGCGAGAAAGCCGACGTTGCCGTAGTTGACGCCGAGGGTCGGGACGGGCGTGCCGAGCAGCCGGCCGAGACCGCGCAGAATGGTGCCGTCGCCGCCGAAGACGAGGCAGAGATCGGCAGTCCGCAGGCCGGCCTCGTCCACGGTCGCGAACCCCATGGCGGCGGCATCGGCATGCTTGGCGACTTCGTCGTGCGGCATGAGCAGCTCGATACCGAGCGGGCCGGCGGCCGCGGCCAGCTGCGCCAACGCGGCCGCCGTCGCGCCCGTGAACACATGTGTGAGCACGGCGATGCGCCGCAAAGGCTCAGCCATGCGCCACCTCGACCGCCCGGCGCACCAGCTCAGCCGCCGGCGCCGGCTGCGGTCCCGCCGGCGCCGCCTCCGGTCCCGCCGGCGCCACCTGTGCCTGACTGAAGAAGATGAAGTACTCCACGTTGCCTTTCGGTCCGGGGTGGCCGGAGTCAGTCACGCCGAGCACCGCGGCGCCTCGTCCCTCGAGCCACGCAGCGGTCGTGTCGAGCACGTCACGGTGCACCGCGGGGTCGCGGACCACCCCACCCTTGCCGACCCGCTCGCGCCCCGCCTCGAACTGGGGTTTGACCAGGACGAGGCCGCGATAACCTTCGCTCAAGCATTCTAGCACCGGGTCCAGAGCCAGCGTCAGGGAGATGAACGAGAGGTCCGCGGTGACAAACAGGGGCGCGAACGGGAGACGTTCGGGGGTGAGCTGGCGAGCGTTGGTGCGCTCGAGCACCGTGACCCGCGGGTCCTCGCGCAGGCGCCACTCGAGCTGCCCGTAGCCGACGTCCACGGCGATCACCCGGGCGGCGCCGCCCTGCAGAAGGCGATCGACGAACCCGCCGGTCGAGCTGCCGAGGTCGATCACGTCCTCACCGCTGACGTCGACGCCGAGCACGTTCATGGCGTGGTCGAGCTTGTCGCCGCCGCGCGAGACGTAGCGTCGTCGCGCGGCGACCTCGACGGAGGCGGAGTCGTCGATGGGCGTGCCCGGCTTGTCGGCCCGGCGCCCGTCCACGGCGACCTCGCCTGCCATGATCGCCGCTCGTGCCTGGGCACGTGACGCGAAGTGGCCGCGAGAGACGAGCAGCACGTCGAGCCGCTCGCGCACCAGCGCGCCTACCTGACGCGTGTGAGCGCCGGGCTCCCGGCGCCCGCGGCCAGGGCCACCGCCGGCGCGGTGAGGCCGATATCGGCGAGGATCCGGGCCCGGTCGCCGTGCGGGACGAACGCGTCGGGGAAGCCAAAGCGCACGACCTCGACGGACGACCCGACGACCTCGAGGACGGCGCTCCCGAACCCGCCGGCGAGTACGTTCTCCTCGACGGTGACGATGCGCCGATGCGTGGCGGCCAGTCTCTCGAGCAACGCCGTGTCGAGCGGCTTCACGAAGCGCGCGTCGACGAGCGTCGGCGTCTGACCCTGAGCCGTCAGGATCGCGGCGGCCTCGCGGGCGATACCGACGCCGGTGCCGATGCCGACGAGCGCGACGTCGTCGCCCTCCTCCAGCACCACACCACGCCCGATCGCGACCGGCTCGAGCACCTCGGCAGGGGTGAACGACGCCGCCATGCCGCGCGGGTAGCGCAGCGCCGCCGGACCGTCACACAGCAGCGCCGTGGCCAGCATGCGCTGCAGTTCGCCTTGGCTCGACGGCGCCATCAGCGTCAGGTTGGGGATGATGCGGAGAAACGAGAGATCGAAGGCGCCGTGGTGCGTCGGGCCGTCGTCGCCGACCAGCCCGGCCCGGTCGACGGCGAAGACGACCGGCAGATCCTGCAGCCCGATGTCCTGGACGAGCATGTCGAAGGCGCGTTGCAGGAAGGTCGAGTACAGCGCGACCACCGGCTTCATGCCACCGATCGCCAGACCGGCGGCGAAGACGGCGGCGTGCTCCTCGGCGATGCCGACGTCGTAGAAACGTTCGGGGAAGCGGCGCTCGAAGGCCTCGAGGCCGGTGCCCTGGGTCATCGCGGCGGTGATCGCCACGATGCGCTCGTCGTGCTCGGCGAGGCGCACCAGGGCGTCGCCGAAGGCGTCGGTGTACGTGGTGCCGACCGCCGCCGCCTTACGGGCGCCGTTGCCGAGATGGAACGGCGCCGTGCCGTGGTACGTGTCGGGGCGCGCCTCAGCAGGCTCGTACCCCTTGCCCTTGACGGTCTTCACGTGCACGACGACCGGGCGGCGCGTGTCGATCGCCTGGCGGACGCTCTC
>JBBQFA010000059.1:0-10810 GCA_038321515.1 Thermoleophilia bacterium
GGCTCGCCGCCGTGGTCCTCGACCCGCTGCAGGATCGTGCCCAGCACCTCGTTCAGGTTGGCGTCCAGGCTCGGCCCGTCGACGACCGGGACGCCGAGGGCCTGGGCCCTGCTCACGATGTACTTCTGGATGCGGCGGATCTCGGCGAAGTGCTCCAGGTAGCGCCGCAGCGGGCGGATGCCCCCGGTCTCCCACTCGCGCACCGTGAAGTTGCCGCGATGGCGATCCTTGTCGCCGATCGCGAGCACGAACTCGAGCACGATCGCTTCTCCCCACCGCGACCGGTCCAGGTAGCCGGGGACCACGTGGACGCCCTCGACCACCAGACGATGCGCCTCGTCGATGCCGCGCGCGATCAGCGCCTCCATCCCCACCGAGACCGCCTTCGTCTGCTCGATGAAGCCCATCTTGCAGAGGTCGGTCTCGCGAGGCACCGGCACGCGCACCGCCGACGCGGCGTCGAACGACGACGTGTGGATCGCGGGCATGAGCTCGGGGGCGAAGAAGGCCCGCATCGTCTGGCGCACCATGTCGGTGCTGATGACGCGCGTGATGCCGAGCCGGTGGGCGAGCTGGGTCGCCAGCGTGCTCTTGCCGACGCCGGTGGCGCCGCCGATGAGCACGATCAGCGGTGTCTCGAGGCGGCGGAGCTTCTGCCACTGGCGAAAGCGCGCGATGAGGACCTCTCCGTCGGCGGAGCCCAGCTGGTCGCAGGCGATCTCGTGCAGGTCGGCGAGGGTGAGGGCGGCCGGCCCGCGGCGCCGCAGGCGCCGCTCCACGGCTGCCGCCACGTTGTAGGCGCGCTCCGGCGCCAGCCCCGTGGACATCAGCGTCTGCGCCATGAGGCCCTTGCTGAACGGCGCCGGCCCGCCTTCGTCGACGAGCGGGATATCGCGATCATCGGGCACCATCAGGCTCCGCGCCCGCGCTCCGGCGACAGTCCGATGCCCCGGGCGTCTGGCCCGCCGCCGGCGCATCGCGCGCGGAAGCGCGCGATCGCCAGCGCCGCCACGCGGTCGACCGTGGCCGCGAGGTCGCCGGCGAGCGCCACCGGCTCGTTGTCGCAGAAGACGAGCTCGCGTCCCGCTGCCACGGCGGCCTCAGCGACGACGTCGACGGCGGCGGCCTTGATCTCGGTGAGAAAGACGTCGGCCTCGGCCGTGGCGCGCGCGACTGCGGCGACCAGCCGGCCGCGGTCGGCGAGGTCGCACGACGTGAAGACGACCTCGGCGCCATGGTCTTCTTCGAGGGCTCGCACGAGTTGAGGCACCGCACCCTCCGGGGCGGTCGTGAAGAAGGCGACGCGGCGGCCGCGGATCGGCTGCGTCGGCCGCGGCCTGAAGACCGTCGTCACGACCTCGAGGCCGGGATCGACGGCGCGCGCCGCGGCGGCGAGTGCCGCCACCTCGCCCGGCTGCGCGAACGGCGGCTCGCATTGGGTCAGCACGAGCACGTCGCTGAGCAGCAGCCGGTAGGTGCCGAGATAGCCCGTCACATACTCCGGGGGCTGGCCGGCGCCGGCCACGCAGATGGTGGCGTCGGCGGCGACCGGCGGCACCACGGCGCCGCTGCCCTCGATCACGGCGAGTGCCGCGCCGCTGGCTTCGACCAGCGGCAGCGCGGCACGGACGTTGTCGTCGAACGGAGCGCCGGCGAGGCCGCCGCCGCAGCGTCGGCAGCCGATCGCCGTAACGCCGGCGAGCGCCGCGTCCTCGTAGCAGTCGCTGGCGGCATGGCGCCCGGCGCGCGAGGCGGCGAGAAGCTCCGCCGGACCGAGACCCGCACCGCCGGCGATCAGCTCCGGCTCCGGCGGCCCGCCGCGCCCCATGGCGACGACGATGACGCCGCCGTCCGCCCGCCGGGCGGCGTCGAGCCGCCGCGTCAGCCAGCTGCTCACGGCGGTCTTGCCCACCCGTTTGCCGGTGCCGATCACGGCCAGCGACGGCACCTGTGACAGCCGCGCGAACCGCTGCGGACGCACCTCGGTGTCGGCGGCCACGTAGCGCGCGCCCTCGGCGAGCGCGGCACTCATGAGCAAGAAGCGCTCGCGATACCCGACGACCGGCTCGTCGGAGAGGTCAAGCAGCACGTCGGCGCCCGCCGCGCGCAGCGCCGCGCGCACCGCGTCGAGCACGTCGTGCACGACGCCGGACCGCGGCTCCACGACGTCGAGCCGCGACAGACCGACCTCCGCGGCGAGCGCGGCGAAGTCGGCGCCCAGGATCGGCGACGCGCCACCCGAGGGCGTGGAGCCCGCGAGGCCGTCCGCGGCGGCTGCGCCGCCGCGGAGCTTCTCGCGCCCCCCGGCGAACAGCCCCGCGACGATCAAGTAGCGGTCGCGCAGGCTCTCGAGCGCCGCGGCCACCACCGGCGGGTAATGCTCGCCGTCGATCACGGCGACGGCGCGAGGCAGGCTGTCGCCTATCGCCTGTCCTCCTTCGGCACGGGGCAGATGTATTTGTCGAACGACGCCGTGGACGGCACGAAGTCGATCAGCGTCTCCTCGCCGTGGAACGGGTACTTGCGCGCCACGGTCACGCGGTCGTCCTCGAGACGGACGACGTTGTAGCAGGCCTTGGTGTTCCCGCGCAGGCGCAGCGAGCTGCAGGTACCGGCGCTGACGACGAAGAGGCTCTCAAGGCGCCACGCGTAGGGCACGTGCTTGTGCCCGGAGAGCACGAGGTTGACCCCGCAGGCCTGCAGGACCTCGAGCAGGTCGCCGGCGTCGTAGACGATGTTGCGCTCGCGCCCGGTGCCCGGCACCGGCAGCAGATGGTGGTGCAGCATGAAGATGCGAAACGCGGCGGGCCGGGCGTACTGATCCTTGAGCCAGTCGTAGCGTGCCCGGCCGATCTGCCCGTGGTCGAGGTCCGGCTCCGTCGAGTCGACGGCGACGATGGTGATGTCGTCCAGTTGCACGGTCTGCCAGCGCGGCCCGATCAGCTCCTCGAAATGGACGTAGCCGACGTTGCGGGCATCATGGTTGCCGGGGATCACGACCAGCGGCGCCTCGATGCGCTGAAGGTAGTCGCGCGCGACCACGTAGTCCTGGCGAAAGCCCATCTCGGTGAGGTCGCCGGTGCAGAGCACGACCTTCGGGGCGAGCTCGTTGAGCTCGATCACGACGCGGTCCATCAGGCTCGGCACGAAGTAGGGAGAGCCGGCGTGCAGGTCGCTGATATGGGCGATCGTGAGCGCGGTCATTCCACCACCACGATACGCCCCGGGCCCTGCTTGTCGAGTACCGAGAAGGTCGTCTGACCGCCTTCGCGGCGAAAGCGCAGGCGCATGGTGGTGTGGCCGACGAGGAGGTTGCTGAGCGTCACCTCGCCCAGCCACTTGGGCAGCTCCGGATTGTGCACGTAGACGATGTTCTCCTCCGCCTGAGCGTAGATCCCGAGCATCGCCTGGAGCACGATGAAGAGAGCGGCCGACGAGTTGGCGTCCGGCGAGCACGCCATGGGAAACGAGACCGGTTTGTTGATCGCCTGCCGCGTGAACCCGCAGAACATCTCCGGCAGGCGCGAGTACTCGTGCGCCGACGCCGCCTCGACCAGACCCAGAGCGAGGCGGTTCGACTCCTGCGCGTAGCCGTGCTTCTTCATCGCGTTGGCGATAAGCGCCGTGTCGGCGGGCCACACACTGCCGTTGTAGAAGCTCACGGGGTTGTAGGAGCGCGCCTCCTTGCTGACCGTGCGGATGCCCCAGCCGGTGAACAGGTCGGGCGCCATGAGGCGCTTCACGACCGCCGGCACGTGCTCCTCGGCGACGATCCGCGCCCAGAGGGCGTGGCCGATCGTCGAGCACACCGTGCGCACCTGCCGCTTGTCGCCGTCGAGCGCCATGGCAAAGAAGCCCTCGTCCTCCATCCAGAAGCGCTCGTTGAACGCGCGCTTGAGCCGCGCCGCCTCCTGGGAGAGCCGCTCGGCGCGCTCGACGTCGCCGAGCTGGCCGTAGAGCGCGGCGAGGCGGCGTTTGGCGTAGTACACGTAGCCCTGCGTCTCGGCGAGCGCGATGGGACCCTCCACCAGCGAGCCGTCGGCGTGGACGACGGCGTCGGCCGAATCGCGCCATCCTTGATTGCGGAGACCCATGCGTGAGCGCCGCTCGTACTCGACGAAGCCGTCGCCGTCCGGGTCGCCAGGGCCGTCGAGCCAGCCGAGAGCGGCGTCGACGGCGGGGGCGCGCGCCTCGAAGCCGTCGAGATCGCCGGTCCACATCGCGAGCTCGGCCACCAGCAGCAGCCACAGCGGCGTCGCGTCGACGGAGCCGTAGTACGGCGTGTGCGGCACGGCGCGGAGGTTGGCGAGCTCGCCACGCCGGATCTCGTGCATGATCTTGCCGGGCTGCTCCTCGCGAAAGGCGCTGTCGTGCACCCCCTGATAGCGCGCCAGGTAGGACGCCGCAGCTTGGGCCCAGCGCAGGTCGAGCAGCAGCGTCTGCAGACCGACGAGGGCAAGCTCACGCCCGAGCGGCGCCATGAACCAGGGCAGCCCATCGAGCACGATGCGTTCACCGTCGAGGACCGCCGAGAGCATGCGCAGATCCTGCTGCCCGCGGCGCAACGCCAGGTTGACCTCCTCGTTGTCGGTGAAGATGCCGGTGGCGTCGGACTCCCAGCGCTCGTGCTCGCGGCGCAGCGCGCCGAGCGCTTGGTTGAACTCGCCGCCGTCCTCCCCGGGCGCGTCTGGGCCTACCACCTGTACGTCGTAGCGCAGCACGATGCGGGCGCCGGGCGCGAGCCGCAGGCGATAGCGCGCCCGGCCCTGCTTGATCGATTCGGGAGGGTCCTCGAAGCGCACGATCGTCTGCCGCACGACCTCGTCCAATCCCAGATAGGAGAGGGCGAGCGAATCGCCTTCGACCTTCGGCGCCATCCGCGTCCCCCGTCGCCGCCGGCGCGCGCCGCGCACCTCGAACAGGTCGGCGAAATCGGCGTCGAAGTACAGGTCGAGGACCAGGTCGATCTCGCGCTGGCTGTAGTTGCGCACGCGCACCAACTCGTACAGGCGGTCAGCGACGAAGCGCGTGCGGCGCACGTGCACGCTGGCCTGCGGCAGCGTGCGCCCGTCCGCGGTGCGCGCCTCGAGGTTCGTGAGCTCGATCGTCGCGGAGTAGCCGCGCTCCGCGCTGGCGCTGAGCAGCACCGGCTGTCGGCCGGCGATGGTCAGCTCGTGTCGGCTCAGATGGCGGGTGTCGCGGTAGTAGAGCCCAAGTTCGGAGTTCTCGGCGCCGGGCACTTGGCCGAGCTCGTTGGAATAGAGAAAGAGGTCGCCCTCCTTTATCGCCAGCCGGGCGGCCCGGCCGCCGCTCATCACGTAGCGCTCGGCGCTGGTCGTCACGACCGGATCGGCTGCCGCCGGCCGGTCGCGCCCTACGAGCGGGCGCTCAGGCTGTTCGTGGGATGCGCTCATCAGTCAGATCACGGACTCCCGTATAGTGGCTCCCGGCGGCGGCGACGCGACCCGCCGACCCCGTTCTTACCCCGTCGCCTCGAGGAACAGCCGTAGCAGCGAAGGACCGTCCGCAACGACCAGCCCGGTGCGCGCCGCCTGGGACTCCCCGAACGCCATCGCACCGCCGCCGCCGACGCCCGGAGACGACTCGCTGATCACAAACGGTACCGGGCCGGCGGCATGTGTGCGCGTCCGCAACGGAGTCAGGTGGTCGGGGAGCACCATGACCGCCGGGCCCTCCCGGGCCTGCAGGATCGGCGCCAGCACCTCCGCGTCGACGCGCTCGATGGCCCGGACCTTCTCGCGCAGGTCGCCCATGTGGCCGGCCTCGTCCGGCGCCTCCACGTGCACCCAGACCAGATCGTGGTCGGCGAGCGCCGTGATGGCGGCGCGCGCCTTGGCGGCGTAGTCGGTGTTCAGATCGCCGGTGGCGCCGGGCACGTCGATCACGTCGAGCCCGGCGAGACGCCCGAGGCCGCGCACCAGGTCGACGGCGCCGACCACGGCGCCCGTGAGCCCGTAGAGGTCCGCGAACCGCGGCATCCGCGGCGCCGTACCTTCGCCCCAGAACCAGACGCTCGTACCGGGCCGGACGCGCGCCAGCACCTCGTCGGCGCGCCGCTGCAGCTCCGCGAGCGTCGCCGCCGGAGAACCGGCGACGACCGCTCCGCCCGGGCTCGCGGCGAC
This sequence comes from Thermoleophilia bacterium, assembly GCA_038321515.1. Taxonomy (GTDB): domain Bacteria; phylum Actinomycetota; class Thermoleophilia; order UBA2241; family UBA2241; genus CAIXSE01. The sequence continues at coordinate 6,144 of JBBQFA010000059.1, forward strand.
ACCGGGCAGGTGACCTGCGACCGGCTGGTCGAGGATGTCGTGCGGCGGCGTGCAGGGCACGATCGCGCCGCCGCGCCAGACGAGCAGATGCCGAAAGCTCACTCCAGTGTGGAACTCGAACGACCCGCCACCGAGCTCGGCCTCCAACGCCTCGATGCACGGGCGGGCCTCCTCGGTGGCGAGGTGCCCGGCGGCGTTGTCCTTCATCACCCCGTCACGTAAGGTGACGAGATTCAGACGGTAGGAGACGTCGTCCGGGCCGAGCTCGACGCCCATACTGGCCGCTTCGAGCGGGCTGCGCCCGCTGAAGACGGCGGCCACGTCATACCCGAGTACGGCGAGGTTGGCGACGTCACTGCCCGGCGCCATGCCCTCGGGCACCGTGTGCACGAGGCCGACCACGCCGCCGCGGGCCAGGCCGTCCATGGCGGGAGTCTCCGCCGCCTCCAGCGGCGTGCGCCCGCCCAGAGCGGCCTGTGGCTCGTCGGCCATGCCGTCGGGGACGAGGAGGACGCGCTTGCGCATCAGCCCATCCTGCCGGGCCGGCACGGTCGCGCCGTTCGCGACAGGTCGCTCATCCGGCGCCGCCCAGCACCATTAACGGCAGGCCGGCGAGACCGTCGTACTTGGGCCGGTACCGCTCCGTGTCGTAGCAGCGCGCGACGTCGACGACCTTCTTGGTGGCGATGACCTCCTCGATCGGCACCGAGCCGTAGCTGCCATCGCGCAGCGCGACCATGCGCCCCGTCTCGCCCCTCAGGATCAGGTCCACGGCGAGGTTCCCGTAGGCGGTCGGGACGACGCAGTCGATCGCGTCCGGCGCGCCGCTGCGCACGAGGTAGCCGAGGTTCATGCTGATCATGTCGATCTTCTTGCCGCCGTTGTACTTGGGCGCCAGTTCCTTGACCTTGTTGCTCACGTTCTGGCCGATGCCGCCGAGCTTGGCGTGGCCGAACATGTCCTTCTCGCCGCCCATGAAGACCATCTCGCCACCGACGGGCATAGCGCCCTCGCTGACGATGCAGACCGAGTAGCCCTCGGGCCGGCCGTTGCGGTCGGCGACGAGCAGCTCCGTGAGCTTCTCCATGTCGAACTCGGCCTCGGGGATCAGACACCTGTCGGCCGCGCCGGCGAAGGTCGGCAGCAGCGCCGTGAAGCCGGCGTAGCGGCCGAACACCTCGAGCACGACGATGCGTTCGTGCGACGCCGCGGAGCTGGTCACCTGGCGCGCCATCTTGATGGTGCGGTTCACGCAGGTCCCGAACCCCATGCAATAGTCGGTGCCGGGGACGTCGTTGTCCATCGTCTTGGGAATCGCGACGACGGGGAAGCCGCGGCGGCCGAGCTCGACGCCGTAACTGAGCGTGTCGTCGCCGCCGGCCGGCACCAGGTAGTCGATGCCGAGGAACTCCAGGTTTGCGATGACCTCGTCGGTGAGGTCGTTCTTCTCAGCCGTGTACTTGTCCTTGAGGTGCGCCGGGACGTCCTTCGCCGGCACCATGCTCGGCCGCGTGCGCGAAGAGTGCAGGAACGTGCCGCCCGAGTACGCGTAGCGCTCGACGATCCCCTTGTCGAGCGGCAGCACCCACTCGCTGTTGTCGGCGCCGTCCTCACGCCGCAGCTCGACCAGGCCGGCCCACCCGCGACGGATGCCGACGACGTCGAAGCCCTCGCTCAGCGCGCGCAGCGTGACGGCGCGGATCGCCTGGTTGAGGCCCGGGATGTCGCCACCGCCGGTCAGAATGCCGATACGGCCGTTCTTGCCCTTGCTCATCCTGTCTCCTCTCCTCTCGACGCCGCTCAGGCGTCGCCCTCCACGCGGATCACGGCGGTGTCCCCGTGCACGTCTTCAAGCGCTCCGATCTGCTCCAGGGCGGCGAAGAACTGCGCCTCGCGCACCGGGTGCAGCAGCAGAACGAGCTCGGCTTCGTCGCCGCCGCCCTCCTGCACCATCGAATGGATGCTGACGCCGTGCTCGCCGAAGAGCGCGCTGACTTTGGCGAGCACGCCCGGACGGTCATTCACCCTCAACCTGAGGTAGAACTTCGAGACCATCTCGGCGTTCGGGAAGAATGGGACGTCCTTGTAGCACAGGCAGTTCTGGACGAAGCTGCCCTTCACCGTGTTCACCACCGAGATGACGTCCCCGATCACGGCAGATGCCGTGGGGACACTGCCGGCGCCCGGGCCGAAGAGCATGATCTCGTCGAAAACGTCGCTCTTGAGAAAGACGGCGTTGTAGGCGCCGGTCACGCCGGCGAGGGGGTGCGACTTGGGGATGAACGCCGGGTAGACGCGCACGTTCATGCGCCCGTCGACGAGCTTGGCGACCCCGAGGAGCTTGGCGACGAGCCCGAGCCGGGTGCCGTGGGCGATGTCCGCTGCGGTGACGCCGGTGATGCCCTCGTAGTCGACATCGTCGAGGCTGGTGCGGCTGTGAAAGCCGATCGAGCTGAGGATGGCCATCTTGGCGGCGGCGTCCTTGCCGCCGACGTCCTCGGTCGGGTCGGCCTCCGCGTAGCCGAGGCGCTGGGCCTCCTTGAGCACGTCGTCGTAGTCGGCCCCGGTCTCAGCCATGGCACTCAGCATGAAGTTCGTCGTGCCATTGACGATGCCGAAGATGGTGTTCACTTCGGCCGCCACCAGCGACTCGCGCAGTACCTTGATGATGGGGACGGCGCCAGCCGCGCTGGCCTCGAAGCGCAGGTGCACGCCGCTCTCTTCGGCGGCGGCGAACAGCTCGGCGCCGTGTTGCGCCAGCAGTTGCTTGTTGGCGGTGACGACGTTCTTGCCGGCCCGGAGCGCGCGGAGCTGAAAGTCGAGCGCCGCGCCGACCCCGCCGATGAGCTCGACGACGATGTCGATGGCGGGGTCCTCGAGGATGTCCTCAAAGCGCGTGGTCAGCAGTCCCGGGTCGAGATCGGGGTGACTGAAGCCCGGGTCCTTCTCAAGAACACGCGTGAGGCGCACCAGCTTGCCGGTGGCCAGGGTGATGTCATCGGCGTTCTTCTTGAGCAGCTTGCCTACCCCGGATCCCACGGTGCCGTACCCGAGAAGTCCGATTCCTACCGTGTCCACAGTGGTGCCCTCCGCGGTCGTGGGGCGAGTCAGTGTGCGAGGGGACGCTGCAGACGCAGCACGTCGTCCCAGGTCTCGCGTTCGATGATGACGTCGGCGCGCCCCTCTCCGACCATGACCACGGCCGGGCGCGGCTGCGCGTTGTAGTTGTTGGCCATGGCGTAGCCATACGCGCCGGTGCTCGGGGTGACGAGGATGTCGCCGGGCTCGGGCGGCGCGATGCGGACGTCGCGCACGAGCACGTCGCCCGACTCGCAGTGCTTGCCGGCGATGGTGACCACCTCAGTCGCCGGCGCCTCCGCCTTGGAGGCCAGCATCGCCTCGTACTTGGAGTCGTAGAGCATCGGCCGCAGGTTGTCGCTCATGCCGCCGTCGACGGCCACGTAGGTGCGCACGCCGGGGATCACCTTGACGGTGCCGACCGTGTAGGCGGTCACCGCTGCCTTGCCGGCGATACTGCGCCCCGGCTCGACGAACAGCTTGGGGATCGCCATCCCGTGCCTCTCGGCGCCCTCGCGGACCGCGGTGACGCCGACCTCCGCGAACTCGGCGATGGAACTCGGCTGGTCGGCCTCCGTGTACCGGATGCCGAGGCCGCCACCGATGTTGAAGATACAGCACTCGAAGCCGAACTCGCGCCGCCACAGGTCGAGCGTGACGAACAGGATCTCGACCTCCCGGCGGTATGAGTCGAGCTCGAAGATCTGCGAGCCGATGTGCGCGTGCACGCCGACGAGCTCGAGGTGGGCCGCGTCGCGGAGGCGGGCCACCGCCTCCCTCGCGCGGCCGTCGGCCAGCCCGAACCCAAACTTGCTGTCCTGCTGGCCGGTCTGGACGAAGTCATGCGTGCTCGGGCGCACGCCGGGCGTGACGCGAACGAGTACCTGCTGCACCGTCCCGCGGGCGGCGGCCGCAGCCTCGAGCCGGTCGATCTCCTCAAAGGAGTCGACGACGAAGTGGCCGATGCCCGCGTCCAGACCAGACTCGATCTCGGCCGCCGACTTGTTGTTGCCGTGAAAGTAGATGCGCGCCGCGGGAAAGCCGGCGGCGCGCGCGGCAGCCAGTTCGCCGCCGGTGGCGACGTCCAGCGAGAGGTCCTCCTGGGCCACGAGCTCGGCCATCGCCCGGCAGCTGAACGCCTTGCTCGCGTAGACGATCTCGTAGAGGTCGGTGCGCGCGGAGAACGCCGCGTGGTAGGCGCGACACTGGTCGCGCAGCGTCTGCTCGTCGTAGATGAAGAGCGGCGTGCCGAACTCGCGTGCGAGGTCCACCACGTCGCAGCCGCCGATCTCGAGGTGCCCGGCGGCGTTGTGGGCGGTCGTGTGCGGATAGATGAGCGTATGCGTCACTGGAGCATCCTAGTATTCGACCCCGGCTCGCGCCTGCACGCCGGCGTCGTAGTAGTGCTTGAGCGGGCGCATCTCGGTGACCAGATCAGCCGCCGCGATGAGCTCGTCCGGCGCGCGGCGGCCGGTGATCACGAGTTCGACCGTCGCCGGCTTGGTGGCGATCAGCGCCAGCACGCGGTCGACGGGGACGAGCTCGAAGAAGACGGCGGTCACGAGCTCGTCCAGCACGACGAGGTCGTA
>JBBQFA010000060.1:0-10752 GCA_038321515.1 Thermoleophilia bacterium
GTCGAGACGAGGTAGAGCGGCACCGCGACCCAGAATTGCTGCACCAGCGCGGCGCCGACGATGGCCACCGTCGAGATGCCGGTGCAGACCATCAGGATGAACCCACGGTCGCTGACGCGCTTGGTGATCCTCCCGACCAGAGCGTTGCCGAGGATCTGCGTGAGCCCCACCAGCGCCGCGATCACGCCGGTCACCCACACGAGGTCCTGCCCCAGGAGGTCGAGGAAGTACTTCTGCCACGAGTAGAAGCCGTAGATGAAGAAGACGCCCTGGACCAGCGTGGCCAGCATGATGAAGCGCACGACGCGGTCGCGCAGGCCGTAGGTGATGCCGGCCGTGGCGATGCGGCGGGTCTCGTGGCCGAAGCTGCCAAAGGTCAGCGGCCGGCCGGTGAACCCCAGGTCGCGCATCATCAGCACGCCGAGCAGGAAGGCCGGCACGAGCACGGCAGCGCGGACGACGTAGGGGATCCAGAGGTCGATCTGACCGAGAACACCGCCCAGCGTCGTGCCGACGAGCATGAAGACGCCGAAGGTCATCCCGTAGCGAGCGAACACCGGTTCGAGGCGCCCCTCGTACCCCACCGAGTGCAGCGCGTCGACCATCCACGCGTCGACGGCGCCGGTGTAGAAGGTGTAGCCGAGGCCGAGCAGCGCCGAGGCGGCGGCGAAGGGCCAAATGCCGAGGCCGGCGAGGCCGAACCACACGTAGAGCAGCGTGGAGACGAGGATGATGCCGACCGCGAGCAGGTAGGAGGCGCGGCGGCCGACCGTGTCGGCGACCACGCCGGTCGGGACCTCGAAGAACACCTGGGCGACGGTGTAGGCGGCGTTGACGAGCATCACCTGGAAGATGTTCAGCCCGACCGAGAGCAGAAAGAGGGTGTTGACGCCCCAGATGAGGGACTGCGCGAGTGTCGTGCTGGCGGCGATGCCGAGGTAGGTGCGGATGATGCGCTGCGCGGTCATGGGCGGTGTGTTCCCGCCCGGAGGCCGGGCGACGCACGGATGGGGCCGAACGGCGCGCGACGGAAGCCGGGCGGCGCGCGCTAGTTCTTCGGGAGCATCCTCACGAGCTCGTTCGAGAGCCGCGTCTGCCAGGCCGTGTACCCCAGGCGCACGAGGTGGTGGATGTCCCAGAACGCCGTGTTCCGCAGCTTCAGCGAGGGCTGAAGCCGCAGATAGGTGATGCCGTGCTTGCGCGCCAGGGCGCTGCAGCCCGAGTGGATCGAGGACCGCGGCGCGTCGAGGCCGCTGCCGATGATCGCCAGGTTCAGGGGCAGATCGAAGAGCACCGGCCGCAGGTTGCGGGCCTTGCAGGCGGCGATCACGTTGCTGATGGTGCGAAGGTTGGCCGTCCGATTGCGCTTGAAGCCCGCCCAGCGGCGGTCCATCCAGCGCGGGACGAGCTCGCGCTTACGCGCCACCGAGAGCAGCGCGCGGTCGTCGTAGTGGTGCCGGACCCAGCGGCTGAGCACCGGCAACCCGCCCGCCGGCGGCGAGTCGACGTGGGCGGGCGACTGCGTCGTCGGCGGGCCGATGAAGCGGCTGATGCCGACGCCGATGAGGACGATGCCGCTGGGCTGCCCCGGCGGAGTCGTGGGCAGCGCGTCGATGATCGTCTCGTCCATGCCGAAGGTCTGGTTGTGCCCGGCGACGGTGAAGACGACGGCGTCGGCGCGACGGCCGGCGGAGGCGGCGCGCCGGTTCAGCTGACGAGTCCAGCCCTCGTCACTCACGGTGGACTCGCGGGCGATGGAGTCGCCGAGGTAGTAGACGACCGGGCCGGTGGGTGGGTCCGGCAGCGCCTGGCGCACGTTCACCAGCTGCACGGCCTCCCAGATATGGACCCAGTCGTCGACGCCGGCGGTGAGGCCGGTGCCGGCGAGCCTGGCGCCGGCCGGCGCCGGCGGCACAGCGACCAACAGCGCGAACGCGACCAGCGCGACGAGCCATCCGGCGCTGACGGCGACCACGGCTGAGCACCGCCCGGGCGAGTGACGAGCGTGCCGGGCTGACCCGGTGATCGGTGCGAAGACCATCATCACCGTCGTAGTGTAGCCCAATCCGGGGCCAGGTGCGTGCCTGCCTGGGGCCTGGCTCCGCCCCGCGAAGGCGGCGGAGCCGTCAGAGCGGCGTGTCCGCGCCGCAGGCCGGCAGCTCGCAGTCGAGCCGGCCGTCACGGAGCACGATCGTGCGGTCGAAGTAGCGCTGGATCTCCGGATTGTGCGTGACCATGACGATCGTGTTGCCCTCGTGATGCAGCCGCGCGAAGAGCTCCATGACCTCGACCGTCGTCTCGCTGTCGAGGGCGCCGGTGGGCTCGTCGGCGAGGATCAGCGGCGGCTCGTTGACGAGCGCGCGGGCGATGGCCACGCGCTCTTGCTCGCCACCCGAGAGCTTGCCGGGCAGGTGACCACCGCGATCGCCAAGGCCGACACGCTCGAGCACGGCGAGGGCACGAGCGCGCTTCTCGGCCGAAGGCATCCGCTTGACCGCCAGCGGCAGCGTCACGTTCTCGAGCGCCGTGAGGTACGGCACGAGGTTGAACGACTGAAAGACGAAGCCGAGATACTCACGGCGAAAGTCGGCGAGGCGCTCGCCCGGCAGCTGGTACAGGTCGATGCCGTCGACGCTGATGTTGCCGGCGGTCGGGTGGCTGAGACCGCCGAGGATCGAGAGAAAGGTGCTCTTGCCCGAGCCCGACTGCCCCATGACGCCCAGAAAGGTGCCCTCGGGGACGGCGAGATCCAGGCCGCGCAGGGCCTGGACGGGGGCGCCGTCGCCCTTGAACGTCTTCTCGAGTCCGCGCGCGTCGATGAACCGAGCGCCGCGGCCGTCGGCGCCGGCCTCGCCGGTCTGGGGGGTCGTCGCCACTGTCTCGATGTCTGTCATGGTCGCAGCCATTGTAGGCCTCCGGTAGCGGGCGGGCGGCGCATCAGAGCGCGCGCAGCGCCTCGGTGGGGTCGAGCTTGCCGGCGCGCAGCGCCGGATACAGGGACGCCAGGGCGCCGGTCAGTACCGCGAGCGCGATGGCGGCGACGCCGAGCAGCGGCGCCCACGCCACCGCGGCGCCGTCGGCGAGCACGGGCAGCACGGCGTAGGTGATCGCCATCCCGGCGAGGTAACCCAGCACGCCGGCGATGAGGCTGGCGGCGATCGCCTCGACCAGGATCAGCCGGGTGATGTGCACGCGGCGAAAGCCGATGGCGCGAAACACGCCGATCTCGTGGGTGCGCTCGCTCACCGAACTCATCATGGTGAGAAACACGACGAGGATCTCGATCGCGACGACGACGCCGACGATCGCGTAGCTGAAGCCGCGAAACTCGTCCACGGCGTGCAGGCGGCTCTGCACCGCCTCCTGCATGGTCGTGACCTTGGCCTCCGGCAAGACAGCCGAGAGCTGCTTGACGATCTCGTCGACCGGGGCACCGGAGTACAGGGCCGCGACTTCGATCAGCGTCAACCGGCCGGGCTGCCGGAGCACCGTCTGCACGGCCGGCAGGTCGGCGATCAGCAGCTGGTCGTCCTGAGCGCCTGTCGGCCGCAGGATGCCGGTGACGGTGAAGCGCCGGCCGTTGATGCGCACGTAGTCGCCCATCCGCAGATGCAGCGTCTGGGCCGCCGCCGCTCCGGCCACGAGTTCGCGGCCGCCGGCCGGCGGCCGCCCCGCATCCACCGACCACCAGCGCTTGAGCTTGAACTGCGCCGCCGGGTCGACGCCCATGAGCAGTACCCGGTGTCCCTTGACCTGCACGGCCCCAACGAGCTCGGGAGCGACGACCGAGATGCTGCCCCGAGCCGGGATGGCGGCGATGCGCGCGAGGTCCGCTTCGCGCAGGCCGCGCGCCCCTACGGCCACGCCGCCGACCGTGACGCCGCCGTAGCTGAGCGCCACGTCCTTGCTGCGCGGCGTGATCACGATGTTGGCGCCGTAGCTCTGCATGGTCGCCTTGGCCTTGCCGGTCAGCGACTGGGTCAGTGAGAGCAGCGCGACGACCGTGCTCACGCCGATAAGCAGGCCGACGATGAGAAACGCGGCGCGCGCCTTGCGGCGGCGCAGGTTGGAGAAGGCGATGGTGCGCAGCTTCACGTCGGCCTCTTGCTCACAGGGCGCGGAGCGCCACGGTCGGGTCCAGCCGGCTGGCGTGCAATGCCGGGTACAGCGAGCCCAGGGCGCCGATGAGCAGCGCCAGCAGCACGGCGCCCGCGGCGAGGACGGGAGCCCACGAGATGCCGACCTCGCCGCCCTTGGCGAAGAACGGCAGAAGTGCGTAGCTGACGGCCATGCCGGCGAGGTACCCGAGCACGCCGGCGAGGAGGCTGGCGACCGCGGCCTCGATGAGGATCAGCCCAGTGACATGGCCGCGCCGGAATCCGAGCGCGCGAAAGATGCCGATCTCGCGCGTGCGGGCGTTGACCGAGCCCATCATGGTGACGAACACGACGAGCGCCTCGATGGCGATGATCACCGCGGCGACGACGTAGCTGAAGGTGCGAAAGACCTCGAGCGCGTGCATGCGGTTCTTGGTGACCTGCTGCATGGCCGTGACCTCGGTGCCCGGCAGCACGGCCCCGAGCTGCGCGACGATCTTCTCGACGGGGCAGTTGCTGCACAGAGCCGCGACCTGGACGAGCGTGACCTTGCCGGGCTTGCGCAGCAGCGCCTGCGCCGCGGCGAGGTCGGTGATGAGCAGGTCATCGTCCTGCGAACCGGTCGGCCGGAGCACACCGGTGACCGTGAACCGCCGGCCGTCCAGCGCGACCGAGTCGCCGGCCTGGAGACCGAAGGTCGCGGCCGCCGATGACCCCGCCACCAGTTCGGTGGCGGTGCGCGGCGGCCGCCCCTCGAGCGTCCACCAGCGCTTGAGCGCGAACTCGTCCTTGGGCCGCACCCCGAGCAGCAGCGCCTGCCGGCCCTGCACCTTCACGGCGCCGAGCAGTTCGGGCGCCACGATGGCGATATTCTCGCGGTTGGCGATGCCGTCGATACGCGCGAGGTCCGCTTCGCGGATGTCGCGCGCCGTGAGCTCCACCCCGCCGAGCGCCACGCCGCCGTAGGTGAGCGACAGGTCGTCGCTGCGCGGCGCGACGACGATATTGGCGCCGTACGTCTCGAGTTGGTTCTGGGCTTGGACCGTGAGGGCTGCGCTGAGTGTCAGCAGCGTCACCACCGTGGCGATGCCGATGAGCAGGCCGGCGACCAGAAACGCGGCCCGCGACGCGCGCCTGCGCAGATTGCTGAAGGCGACGTTGTGCAGCCTCACGGAGCGCTCCGATACGGGCCGGGTGGCCGGGTCACGCCGTCAGCCCGGCCGGCTCACTGAAAGTACTGGACGCCGGCCTGAAGGTCGGTGGTCTTGAGCACCAGCGTGTCGCCCTTGACGGTGCGGTCCACCGGCGACGGGTTGCAACCGCCCTCGACGACGTTGATCTTGGTGGACGGGAAGCGGCGGCCGCAGTTGTTGCAGACCATCTCGTCGCCCTCCTGGTGGTAGCCCTTCTTCTGCGCGAAGCACACGTCGCAGGCGTCGAAGGCGGCGCGCACCTTGCCGTCGGAGCTCTTGAGGACGAAGTACTTGACCTCGGTGCCGCCGGCGTCGTAGCTGTAGAAGTGCGCCTTGCCGTCGGAGACCTCGGCGATCGGGATCTTGACGTTCTCGCCGGCGGCGGCGACCGGGGCAGCCGCTGCGGCGGGGCTGTCGCTGCCGCGGTCGACCATGACGACGACCGCTACGGCGACGATCGCCGCCAACGCGAGGCCGGCGACGATCAGGTGCAGGGATGTCCGGCTGCGTGGCTGCTCGAACTGCGCGCGCTTCTGCTCGCGCACCGCGCTCGGCGGAGCTGCGCCGGTCGACTTCCGCCTTCGGTTCCGTGACTTGCTCGACACTCGCCCGCCTCCTGGATTCGACTAAGTTTATATAGTAGATACCTTTTGACCAGAATAGGCCCAGCCACTTGCGCCGTCAATCGACGACCGTTGCCACCGGAGCGGCGCCCGCAAGAGCGTGTCGCGCTGCGCTGCTTCGTGGCGCGCTCCCGTTGTCTGGCAGAGTAGATGACCCATGTGAAGATGCTGTGTAGAGACTCACCAAAGGCAGGAGCGGCCTCGCCGACCGCCTCCCGGCCGGCGGCATCCGTTGGACCCGCCTCCGCCGCCCTGATAGCGTGCCGGGCGTGAGCGCCCAGCCCGATCACCGCACGCCTCCGCTCCCCGGCCTCAGCGAGGCCGAGGCCGGCCGCCGCAGGGCCGCCGGCCAGGGCAATGACGTCGAGATCCGCGCCGGGCGCACCTACGGGCGCATCGTCCGCGACAACGTCTTCAACTTCATCAACAACCTCTTCTACTTTCTCGGCATCCTGCTGCTGGTGCTGGGCAAGCCGCTGGACGCCTTCGCCGTCGTCTTCGTCATCGCCGTGAACACCATCATCAGCCTGTGGCAGGAGGTCCGCGCCAAGCGAGTGATGGACAAGATGGCGATCCTGCTGCGACCCAAGGCGGACGTGGTGCGCGAAGGCGAGCTGCGCGAGCTGGACCCGTCGCAGGTCGTGCTCGGCGACATCCTCCGCGTGGAGCCCGGCGACCAGGTCGTCGTCGACGGGCCCATGGTCGGCGAAGGACGCATGGAGGTCGACGAGTCGCTTCTCACGGGCGAGTCGGACGCCGTGACCAAGCGTCCCGGCGACGAGCTCATGTCGGGCAGCTTCTGCGTCACCGGCGGCGGCTACTACGAGGCCGGCCGCGTCGGCCTCGACAGCTTCGCCAACAAGCTCATCGCCAAGGCCACCGTGTTCAAACGCGAGCTCACGCCGCTCCAGCGACAGGTCAACCAGATCGTGCGCGTGCTGCTGATCGTCGTGGTCGTCTTCGAGGCGCTGGTGTGGGTGCGCAACGTCATTGGCGGCGTGCCGTTCGTCGAGAGCGTGCGCATGTCCACCGTGATCCTGGCGCTGATCCCCAACGGGCTGGTGCTCTCGATCGCCCTCACCTACGCACTCGGGGCCGTGCGGCTACTGGGCAAGGACATGCTCGTGCAGCAGTTCAACGCCGTGGAGAGCCTCAGCAACGTGGACGTGCTCTGCACCGACAAGACGGGCACGCTCACCTCAGGCGTGATCAGCTTCGAGGAGCTGCAGCCGCTGGGGGCCGACGCCGCGCGCGCCGCGCGCCTGCTCGGCGCCTTCGCCGCCAGCACGACCGACGCCAACAAGACGATCGAGGCGCTCCACGCCGCCTACCCGGCGAGTCGCGAGCCGGCGGCCCACGAGGCCTTCTTCTCGTCCGAGCGCAAGTGGAGCGGCCTCGCCTTCGCGGAGGGCGAGGCGCGCGGCACGTACGTGCTCGGCGCGCCCGAGATCCTGGCGCCGGCGCTGCGCGCCGGCGCCGACTGGCGCGGGCGCACCGACGAGTGGGCCACGCGCGGCCTGCGCGTCGTACTGTTCGCGGGGCGGGCCGAGCCGCTCGCCTTCGGCGAGCCCGACGGCCTACCCAGCCTCCCCTCCGACCTCGAGGCGCTCGCTCTCATCAGCTTCAGCGACGAGTTGCGCCCGGGCGTGCGCCAAACGCTCGAGGAGTTCTCGGCGGCCGGCATCGACGTCAAGATCATCTCCGGCGACAACCCGAAGACGGTGACGGCGCTGGCCACGCAGGCCGGCCTCGACATGCTGCCCCGGCGCGAGGGCGTCGACTCGTACTGCGACACGCCGGCGGGCGCCGCGGCCGCGACGAGCACGACGGCGGCCGAGGCGAATGCGGCAGGTGGCGAGGCCACGGCGGCGGCAGACGAGGGGGCGACGGCCGGCCACGGCGCGCTCGTCGCGGTCTCCGGCCAGGAGCTCGCCGAGATGTCGCCGGAGGAGTTCTCCGCCGCGGCCGACAGCGCCAGCGTCTTCGGCCGTGTGACACCCGAGCAGAAGCAGGACCTCGTCGACGCGCTCCGCGCGCGCGGCCGCTACGTGGCGATGATCGGTGACGGCGTCAACGACGTCATCGCCCTCAAGCAGGCGAACGTCGCCGTGGCCATGCAGGGCGGCAGCCAGGCGGCGCGCAGCGTCGGCGCCCTCATCCTCATGAAGGACACGTTCGCGCCGCTCCCGTTCGCCTTCCGCGAAGGCCAGCGCATCATCAACGGCATGAACGACATCCTGCGCATCTTCATGGTGCGCATCTTCTTCAAGGCGTTCATGATCGCCATCGTCATGGCCCTCGGCGGGTTCCCCTTCGCGCCGCGCCAGTCGGCGCTACTGTCGTTCGTGGGCGCCACGGTGCCCGCCATCGCCTTCGCCCTGTGGGCGCAGCCCGGGCCGACGCCGAAGGTCGGGCTGTTCAAGCTGCTCGCCCGCTTCGTCGTGCCCGCCGTCGTCTTCATGGGGCTGATCGGGACCGGCGTGTACCTCGCCTGGTCGATCCCGGCGCGCAACAGCTACCTGGCGGCGCACCCGGCGGCCGGCGAGAAGGAGCTCATCGAGTTCGCCTACCCGCCGGCGATGACGGCGCTCACGCTGTTCGCCTGCTTCGCCGCGATCCTGCTGATCCTGCTGATCGTGCCGCCGTCGAAGTGGTGGGCCGGCGGCGCCCCGGTCGTGCGCGGCGACTGGCGCATGGTCGGCGTCGTCGCGTTTCTGCTCGCCTGGATGGTCGCCGTGCTCGCCATCCCGCTTGGCCGCACGCTCTTCGAGATCACGGCGCTGCCGGTGTGGCAGTACTTCGTTCTGTTCGCGCTGGCCGTGGTCTGGAGCTTGCTGTGCACCCTCGTGTGGCGCAGTCGCGTGCTCGACCGCTGGCTGGGCACAGCGGAGGACCCGGGCAACGTGTGCGCCAACGCCGCGGCGGCGAAGAAGGTCTGAGCGCTGCGCCGCGGCGGCGCTGCCGGCCTGAGCGCTGAGCCGGCATACAGGCCGCGCCCTACTCCGATGCGGCCGCGACCGCTGCCAGCAACTCCTGCGGGTCGAAGACGGGGAGCGTCGACTTCACGAAGTCACCACCGTCCCGGGTGACGATCGCTGCCGCCCCTGAGTTTCGCGCCGCTTCATGGAGCACCGCATCCTCGAAGTCAGTGAAGCCGAGGTCGAGAGCCCGGTCGAGCACGTCCCGGTCCACGGGAGCGACCTCGAAGAGAGTAAGCAGTTCATGTACCTGCGTGTGAGCGCGCCGGCGCCCAAAGCTCTTGGCCGCGATGTAGTAGATGGTCGTGGCGGTCGTCGCGCAGATCGAGCCTTCAAGGAAGCCGTTGTCCACCAGCGCGAACAGCTTCGCGGCGACGCCGATGTGCGGTTGCCTCTCCAGCAGGACATCAAGGACCACGTTGGTGTCGAACAGCACCTTCACTGGTACTTCTCCTCCAGATGGCGGCGGTAGTCCGCCTCCGTCACCGCCGCACCTTTCAGCGAGCCGATGAGAGAGCGGACGCGGGGGCTTATCTCCGTCCCCGGGATCTCCTCGTCGGCGTCGATGAGCGCAAAGTAGTCCGCCACGAGCTTGGAGACGGACTTGCCGGACTTGCTGGAGTGGCGCTTTGCGTTGCGTATGAGCCGCTCATCGAGACGAAGCGTCAACTTGGTGTTCACGACCGAGCCTCCTGACGTACAATCAATACCAATTAGTATACGTCATATTGAGGTGGCGCAAACCGTCGGGGTTAGACGAGCCCGGCCGACGGGCAGGCGCCGGCCAGCGGGCAGGCGCCGCACTCGGGCCGCCGGGCGTGGCAGATGCGGCGGCCGTGCCGCACGAAACCCACGTGTACGGCGTACACCTGGGCCGCGTCGTCCGGCCCGGCCAGCTTGGTGAGCAGCGGGTGCGCCTGGTCGGCGGTCACCTTCTCACCGATGATCCCGAGGCGCTTGGCCACCCGGTGCACGTGCGTGTCGACCGGCATCACCGGCCGCCCCAGGGCGAACAGCAGCACGCAGGCGGCGGTCTTGGGCCCGACGCCGGGCAGCTCGACAAGGTAGCCCTGCGCCTCGGCTTCGTCCATGGCGTCGAGCTCGCCGAGGTCGGGCGCGCCTGTGCGGGAGCTGAGAGCCGTGAGGATGCTCTTGATGCGCGGCGCCTTGGTGTGGGCCAGGCCGCCCAGGGCGATCGCCGCTTCGATCTCCTCCACCGGGGCGTCGCGGGCCGCGGTCCACTCCGGGAACCGCGCCTTGAGCGCGGCGAAGCTGCGCTCGGTGTTCACGTCGGCAGTGTTCTGCGAGAGCACGGTGAAGACCAGCTCGTCGACCGGCGGGTACCGGGGCGAGAGCACGAGCCGGCCGTAGAAGTCGTCGAGCGCGTCGGCGGCGCGGCGCAGCCTGTCTCGGGGCGAGTCGGGATCCACGGCGACAGAGTATAGCGGGAGACGAGGTGGGCGCGGCTGCACGTCTGGTGCCGGCGACGCCCTCGTGCGCGCCGCCTGAAGCGGCACGCGTGGTAGCCTCAGCGGCATGCGACTCGGACTCAACGCGAGGCGCCTCCGGTGAGCGCCGGCTGGCGCTTCTGGATCGACCGCGGCGGCACGTTCACCGACATCGTGGCGCGGCGGCCGGACGGCGCGCTGCTGACGCGCAAGCTGCTCTCGGAGGACCCGGCGCGGTACGCCGACGCCGCCGTGCAGGGCGTGCGCGAGCTGCTCGGGCTGAGCGTCGACGAGCCGATCCCGGCGGAGCTCGTCGCCGAGGTGCGCATGGGCACGACGGTGGCGACCAACGCGCTGCTCGAGCGCGCCGGGGCGCCGACCCTGTACGTCACGACGCGCGGCTTCGGCGATGC
>JBBQFA010000061.1:0-10656 GCA_038321515.1 Thermoleophilia bacterium
CCATGGTGACGATCTGCCGGTAGAAGTCGGCGGTGAAGGGCGGGCGCGCGGAGCTCAGCATCTTCTGGATCGGCCGGGAGATCAGCTTGAGGACGCCCGGCGCGAAGTCGAGACACATGGGGCCGACTGTTCTCTCGGCGGGGTCATAGATACCGAAGCTCGCCGCGGCCGCCCCTGTCGCCTCTCTCAGCCGCCGCGCCAGCAGCGCGTTCAGGTCCGCCTCCGGGGCCAGCGCGGACAGCTCGACGGCGAGCGAGTTCATCACCGCGAGCCAGTGGGTTCTCTGCGCGAGCTCCTCTTCCGCGACCTTCCGGTCGGTGATGTCGTGAAGGATGTGGACGGCGCCGACGATCTCTGAGGCATCGCCGAAGAGCGGATCGGCAGTGACCTGGTACCACTTGTCGCCGAGCGGCAGCTCGAAGCGCTCGCGCTTCCCGGTGCGCAGCATCTCCTGATACGGACACTTCTTGAAGAACGTGCCCGAGCCGTGCATAAGCTCGTAGCACTTCCTACCCATCACATCTTCGAAATCGAGGCCGAGCAAGGCGACCATGCTCCGGTTGCAGCGCAGCACGGTGCCATCGCGCGCCAGCAGGCAGACCATGTCGTTCATTGCGTCAAAGGTGGCCGACCAAGCCCCCGAAGCCCGCTCGAGGGCCTGCATTGAATGCTTCATGTCCACGAGGCCGGCGAGCATGCGGTCCACCTGGAGGCCGGGGCCGTCGGGGTGCAGGAACTCGTCGGGCGGCACGTAGTAGGGGTTGTCGCACACCGTGTCGCCGGAGATGACGAAGGGATGCGTGCGGATCACATCGAGGATCACGTCCGGCTCGAACCGCCGCCGGTGGTACTGGCAGACGGACAGGGCGTCGTGCGCGGGAAGGAAGTGGTTGAGCTTGGCCTCGTAGTCAAAGAGACGCTCGCCGCCGGGCTCGCCGCCGAGGACCCAGGTCATCTCGCCGGTCACGCGCAGCGCGCTGAAGCCGTCGGCCTTGGCGGCGGCGGTAGCCTCGACCAGGAAGGCGATCATCTCGTCCGGGTCGAAACACCCGCCGCGCAGATACGAGTCTTGTTTGGTGAGCACCTGGAGGGCGCCGCTGGCCAGCTCAGCGTCGGTGTCGATGCCGTCGTCACGCAGGGCGTTGAGCACGACCTCGGCCGCATTGTCGTCGGCGATGTAGACGCAGCGGTGGCCGGCCGCGAGCCCCAGCCGCACGAAGGGCAGGATCGCCGCGAGCTGCTCGGCTTGGGACTCGTAGATGAGACAGAGGTGGTCGTGGACAGAGATGCGCTCGATCGCCGAAGTCAGGGTGTCGGGGGCTGTGCGCACGCGACCTGCCTGAATCGTCGCAGTGGCGGTGGCACGTGGCGGGTCGCTCTCTGCAATCGGGTGGTCTGAGCCGCTCATGCGGCTGGCTTCTTCCCTCGGATGTGCGCCACTATCCCACAAAAGGCTATGCGAAAGAAGGGGGTCAGGACCCTAGCTTGGTGAGGAATCGGGCTCGCCTCCGAGTCGGGCGTGAGAGAGATGCCCGCGACGCGGAGAAGCCGGTCGCACGTCAGCGGCGGTAGAGGCGCAGGCCGTTCGCGGTGACGAGCAGCGACGTGCCCATGTCGGCGACGACCGCTAGCCAGAGGCTGACGAGGCCGAGCGGGGCGAGGACGAGGAAGACAGCCTTCACGACGATCGAGAAGACGATGTTCTGCCAGATGATACGGGTGGTGCGCCGGGCCAGGCGGATCGTGCCCGGGACGGCAGCGAGGTCGTCGCCCATGAGGGCGATGTCGGCGGTCTCGAGGGCGGCGTCGGTGCCGGCGGCGCCCATGGCGACGCCGAGGGACGCGGCCGCCAGCGCCGGGGCGTCGTTGACGCCGTCGCCGACCATCGCGACCGCGCCGGCGCGGTCGCGCAACTCGACGACGGCGGCCACTTTGGCGTCGGGCAGAAGGCCGGCGCGCACGTCGCCGATGCCGACTTGGGCAGCCACGGCAGCCGCGGTCTCGGGGTTGTCGCCGGTGAGCATGGCGATCTCGGTGACGCCGAGGCGTCGCAGCTCGGCGATGGCCTCGGCGGCGCCGGCGCGCAGCGGGTCGCTGACGGCGATCACGCCCAGGGCGCCGGCCTCGTCGCCGACGACGACCGCGGTCTTACCCTGGCGTTCGAGGCCGGCGACGGCGGAGAGCAACGCCGGGTCGGAGGCGTGAACGCCGAGGAGCTCCGGCCGGCCCACGAAGTGGACCCGGCCACCCAGCTCGGCGCGCACGCCTCTGCCGGTGATGGCGCGAAAGCGCTCCACGTCGGGCTCAGCCGTCTCGCTTATCGCGCTGGGGCAGCAGTCGTCGCCGGGGCAGGCGCAGGTGGCCACCGGCGCCGCATCTCGGGCCGCTGCCGCTGTGACCGACGCCGTCGATCCGGCGCGTTCGACGATCGCCCGCGCCAGCGGATGCTCGCTGTAGCGCTCCAGCGCCGCCGCGACGCGCAGTACGGCGTCCTCAGCGGCGCCGTTCAGCGCGACCACGTCGGTCACCTGCGGCCGGCCCTGCGTGAGCGTCCCCGTCTTGTCGAAGGCGACGGCTTTGATCCCGGCCATCTGCTCGAGGTACACGCCGCCCTTGATCAGGACGCCGTTCCGGGTCGCGCGGGCGAGCGCCGAGAGGATGCTGACCGGCGTCGAGATCACGAGCGCGCACGGGCAGCTGATGATCAGTAGCGCAAGGCCGCGGTAGAACCACGTGTCAAACGACGCGCCGAGCAGCGGCGGGATTAAGGCGACCGCCGCCGCGAGAGCGACGACCACCGGCGTGTAGCGCGCGGCGAAGCGGTCGACGATGCTCTGCGCCGGGGCGCGCTGCGCCTGCGCCTCCTCGACCATGTGGACGATCTTGGCGATCGTCGTGTCGCTGGCGGCGGTGCTGGCGCGCACCCGCAGCGTGCCGCCCTCGATGATCGAACCGGCGAAGACCTGATCGCCGGCGCTCTTGGTGACTGGCAGCGACTCTCCGGTCACGGGCGCCTGGTTCGCCGCCGCCGAACCGTCGACGACGACGCCGTCGATCGCGGCGCGCTCGCCGGGGCGCACCAGCACGATGTCTCCCACGGCGATGTCGGCGACCGGCACGGCCTGTTCGGTCTGGGCGCCGCCCGCACCCGTCCGCAGCACCGCGGCGACGGGCGGCGTCAGATTCAAAAGACCGCTGATAGCTCGTCGCGTGCGCTCTAGTGTCGCGACCTGGAGCGCGGAACCGAAGCTGAAGAGAAAGGCGACGAGTGCCGCCTCCGACCACTGCCCGATGGCGGCGGCGCCGACCATAGCCAGAGTCATCAGCACGTTCATGTCGACCTGCCGGGCGCGCAGGCTGAAGAAGGCGGCGCGGGCGACGAACAGGCCGCCGCACATGACAGCTGCGGCGAAGAGCCAGACGGCCGCCGCAGGCGCGAGCGCCAGGGCGAGGAAGCCGGTCGCGGTGAGCACGCCCGACGCCAAGGTGAGCTGGGCGCGCCGGTCTCCGAGCCAAAAGTCGCGCATGCCGCCGGCGTGCGCGGCTGCGGCGGCGCCGGCGGGATCGCCTGTCATGGCGCTGCGGCTTGCCGCGCCCTGTGAAGCGCCGGGGCCGGCTAAGCCGCCCGGCGCCCGGGGAGCCTGCGCCTTGCGCTCGACGGTGTCGTAGCCCAGGCGGCGCACCGCCCGGAACACGCCGCCGAGATCGGTCTGCGCCGGGTCGATCGCGACCGCCAGGGTCGCCGCGCCGAAGTTGACGTCGGCGCTGCGCACGCCGCGCTCCTTGCGCAGGGCGCTCTGCAGCTTGGTCGCGCAGTCGGCGCAGTCCATGCCCGTGACATGCAGCACGCGGCGCTCGGCGCCGTCTTCGCCGGGCAGCGGCTGCGTGAGGTCGAGCGGTCCGTGCGCGTGGGCGGCGAGCGGGCAGTGGTCTTCGCAGTGGGCCTGGGCGCCGGCGCGGCGCGCGAAGGTCTCGATGTCGGCGGAGCCGAGACCGTTCTCGTCAAAGCGCACCGTGACCAGGCCGCGAGGCACGTCCGCCTCGACGGCGTGTACGCCGTCGAGGCGGAGCAGTTCGCTGCTCACCTCGTCGACGCAGCCGCCGCACTCGGCAGCCCGCGGCAGTAGGAGCGAGAGCTCGAGGGTGCGCTCGGTCATGGCTCGTCGGCCCCATGCTCGACGTGCTCACGTGTGAGGTCGAGCAGCAGCCGTATGTGGGCGTCGTCGGGCGAGTAGAAGACCATCTTGCCGGCGCGGCGAGCGCGCACCAGCCCGTGGGCGCGCAGCACGCGCAGGTGGTGGCTCGCGTTGCTCTCGCTCATCTCGACGGTGGCGGCGAGGTCGCAAACGCAGAGCTCCCCAGCCTCGATGATCGCCGCCACAAGACGGCAGCGGCTCGGGTCTGACAGCACCTTGAAGACGGCCGCCATCCGCTCCGCCGTGGCGGCCGGCACCAGCCGCTCGCGCACGGCGCGGACTCGCTCGGGGTCGACCACCACGACATCGCAGTGGTCGAAGCCCTCGCCGTCAGCCTTGCCGCAGATCACCTCGGGCGTGGTGGGGGCGTCGATCATCGGACGGCCTCTCTTCTGAACATGTGAACGGACGTTCATATGTTACCCGATGACCGCGCAGGGGACAACCGTTGCTGCACGCCGGGTTGCCGGGGAAGGCTCGGCGTGCGGGGACTCAGCCGGCCGGCAGGCGCGCCACGAAGTGACCGCCTTCGCCGGCGGCCACGACGACGTCGCCGCCGCCGGCGCGCGCCAGCCGGCGCGCCAGGGCGAGGCCGAGGCCGGCGCCCGCAGGCGCCCCGGCCGCTTCGTCTGCCTCGCGCGGCTCGCCGGCGGCGGCTGCGCTGCCACGCACGCCGGGCGCGAAGATCCGCTCGACCTCCTCGGGCAGCACTCCGGGCCCGTCGTCGTCGACGCGAAGAGTGACGGTGGAGCCGTCCCGCTGCGCACTCAGCGTCACCTCTGCGCCTGCGAACCGGCAGGCGTTCTCGAGTAGCGGCGTGAGGACGCGCAGCGCGACCTCCGCCTCCACGCCGAGTGTCAGCGGCGCGTCCGGCGGCACCACGGCGACGCTCACCGTGCGCCCCGCCGCGAGGCCGGCGCAGGCCTCGGCGGCCTCCTCGAGCACCGCCGTGGCGTCGCAGCTGCCGCGCGCCAGGCCGCTCTCTTGCTGCGAAGCGGCCACCAGCGTCTCGACGGTCGTCGTCATCTGCCGCGTGTTGCGCACGATCGTCTGGAGCGCCGCCCGGTACTCCTCCGTCTGCCGTGGCCTGCGCAGCGCCAACTCGGCCTCGGCCTGCACCTTGGCGAGGGGCGTGCGCAGCTCGTGCGACATCTCGGCCGAGAAGCGCTGCTCGTGCCGCAGGCTCGCGGACAGCCGGTCGAGCAGGCCGTCGAGGGTCGCCGCCAGCTGGCTCAGCTCGTCATAGGGCTCGCCGACGGCGAAGCGGCGGCCGGAGTCGTGCTCGCTCCACGACTCGGCGTCGGCGGTCATGCGCGCCACGGGGCTCAGCGCCTGGCGCAGCATCCACAGAGCCAGCAAGAAGACGACCAGCAGCAGGACGATGGCGAGTACCAGCGAGGCTTCGAGGGCCAGACGCTCGGTGCGCTGGTAAGGAGTCAGCGAGACGCCGGCTACGACCGTGCCGAGTCGTCGGCCTGCCGCGATGATGCTGGTCGCGTAGAGGCGCGTGTTCTCGCCCGGGACTTCGAGTGTCTGACCGGGCATCGCGGCGGCTTTGCGGGCAGCCACCTGGAGGCCCTGGCTCACGCGCGGCTGCTCGAGGGCACGCCCGCCGACGAACACCCAGATCGGACTGTCGAGACCGCCCTCATCCGGAGCTTCGGGTGCCTCGACCTGGCCGTTCACCACGCTGAGAGACGAGACCCCCGCGGCCGCACGCGCCCGGGCCAGGTCCGACGCGTCGTTCGACAGGGTGGTGCGGACCAGCAGGTCGAAGCCGACGACCGCCAGCACCAGGGCCACGGCCACCGAGATGATGACCGCAACGAGCAGCCGGGTGCGTACCCCGCGAGGATGCCTCATCGGAGGGAGTACCCGACGCCGTGCACAGTGTGGATGCCCGGCGCGCCCGGCAGTTCGGCGAGCTTTCGGCGCAGGCGCGCGATGTACACGTCCAGAGTGTTGTCGTGGACGATCGCGCCGTGCGGCCAGGCGACCTGCACGAGCCGCTGGCGGCGCAGCGCTTCGCCCGGCGCCGCCGCCAGGCAGGCGAGCAGGCGAAACTCGGTCGGCGTGAGGTCGGTGGAGGAGCCGCCGCAGCTGACTGCGTGTGCGGCGGGGTCGAGCCGCAGAGCACCGACCGTCACCGCGTCCTCGTGTCGCGCCCGGCGCAGCAGCGACTCGATGCGGGCCACCAGCTCGGCGAAGTCGAAGGGCTTGGTGAGGTAGTCGTCGCCGCCGGCGCTGAAGCCGGAGAGGCGATCGGGCAGGGCGCTCCGCGCCGTCAAAAAGAGCACCGGCGCGGCGATACCCTGGGCGCGCAGCGCCTGCACCACGTCGCGGCCGTCGGCGTCGGGCAGGCCGATGTCGATGATGAAGGCGTCGGGTACGGCACGGCCCACCCACTCGAGCAGGTGCGCGCCGCTGCCGACTCCGTCGACGTGAAAACCCTCCTCACGCAGGCCGCGTGCGAGGAGCGAGCGCATCTCGACGTCGTCTTCGAGGATGAGGATGCTGGGTTGGCTCACTGCCTCCGCAGTATGGGACCGGCGACCATCCGCCACAAGCGAGGGGGCGACCCCTCGGCCAGCCTCGATGGACCCCAATGCAGCCCGTGCCCGGTCCGCTCCCGGTCCCGGCCCGGGCGCGTTCAGGCCATCTTCAGGTCTGCTCTCTAGGCTGTGTCCAGAAGCGGCAGAGCCATCCCTTCGAACCATCCGAGAGGAAGCCCACTGATGACCAGGGTGCGACCATGAGTGCGATCGCCATCGAGACCAGCGGTCTGACCAAGAAGTACGACGACAAGCCCGTGCTCGCGGACCTGAGCATCCAGGTGCATCAGGGCGAGGTGTTCGGGCTGCTCGGCCACAACGGGGCGGGCAAGACCACCACCGTCAGCATTCTCACGACCCTGCTTGACCCCTCCGCCGGAAGCGCCGAGGTGAACGGCCACGACGTCGCCAAAGACAGCCTCAGTGTGCGCCGGTCCATCGGCTATCTGCCCGAGAACGTCCAGTTCTACGACGCGCTGACGCTGAGGGAGAATCTCACCTTCTTCGCCCGGCTGTCGGGCCTGGCCAAGCCGGCCGGCCGGATCCGCGAGGTGCTGAGCTTTCTCGACTTCGAGGGCCACGACGCCGAGCGCCTCTCGACCTTCAGCAAGGGGATGCGCCAGCGCGTTGGCATCGCGCAGGCGATCCTCCACGAGCCTTCGGTCCTGTTTCTCGACGAGCCGACGTCGGGTCTCGACCCCGCCGGGGTCAAGATGCTGCGCGACACGATCATCCGCCTCAATCGCGAGCTGGGCATGACGATCTTCATGAACACGCATCTGCTCGCCGAGGTCACCAAGACCTGCTCCAGCATCGGGATCCTGAGTTCGGGCCGCCTGATCCACCACGACTCTCTGGAGCGCACACTGAGCTCCTTCCCCGGCCAGGATTCTCTGGAGGACATCTACCTGCACCTCGACACGCAGGCAGCATGAACGCCCTGTTCGTCGTCGCCGGTCAGGAGATCAAGTCGGCCACGCGGGAGCGCCTGGCCATTGCCCTGCTCGTCGTCTTCTTGGGCATGGCGCTGGTCTCCAGCTCGATCGGCTGGGCGACCCATCACACGGTGATGAGCGTGTATGACCAGACTGTCCTGCAGACGGGCCGCCACATCCCGAACCCGTTCGCCGGAGCGTCGGCGCTCGAGATCACGCGCAACACGATCATCTACATCGTGCTCATCGGGGCGCTGCTGGCGACCGTCGTCGGCGTGCGCTCTGCGGTTCGCGATCGCAAGGCCGGAGTGACCGATCTGATCTTCTCGCGGCCCATGGGGACGCGCGCCTACATGCTCGGCAAGCTGCTGGGAGTTCAAGCGTGGATGGGCATCGTGCTCGTCGCCGCGCTCCTGGCCAGCTGGCTCAGTGCTTGGGTCGTCTTGGGGGCGCCGCTCTCGTGGTCCGCCACGGCGTCGCTGATGGGATTCTTCGCCGTGGCCTGGCTGTTCTTGCTGCCGTTCGCCGTTCTCGGGCTCGTCGCCGGGGCCAGGAGCGGTCACGAATCCACGGCGTTGCTGGTCCCGATCCTGATCTGGGTGGCCGTTGCCTTTGTCATCCCGCAGCTGGGGACGGCGCAGAACCCCTCGGCACTGCTCAACCCGGTTCCCTCGGCCGCGTCGACGACGGATCTCTTCTTCAAGGTCAATCAGGCGGTCCTGCAGCCCATCTCGATCACCGAGCACTTCAAGCATGCCGGCAGCGTGATCCTCCAGCTGCAGGACGTTGCGTCGCCGGCGATCGGCGGCGACCTCTTGTCACTCGGCGCGATCGCGGCTCTCAGCGTTGCGGCGCTCGCCCTCGTCAGCCGGGCGTCCATGAGGAGGCCCCTCCATGAATAGTCCATCGTTGGTCATCTTTCGCAAGGAGCTCGGCGACGCGCGGCGCAGCCGGCTCGTCCTGCTGCTCATCGCCGGGCTCGGGGCCATCGCCCTCCTGTCGGTCATCGTCGCCGCGGCCGCCTACCACGCCAAGGTCGCTGACTACCAGCACTACCTGGACGCGCTCAAGCAAGCCGGAGGCACGCCGCCCACGGCTCCTCTCTTCTTCCCCCTGCAGCTGCTGCGCGGCGCCGTGGAGTACCTCGAGATCATCGGGGCGATCGTCGCCATAGTGATCGGCTACGGCATGACGGCGAAGGAGAAGAACCGGGGTACGCTGCGGCTCCTCTTCAGTCGCCCGGTGAGCGGCGCCGCGATCGCGCTCGGCAAGCTCCTGGCTCTCGCCGTGATCTGGCTGGCTGTCGTGGCGGCCCTGGGCGTCGTGATGATCGTCTCCATACGCCTCGTTGGTGGCACGGGCCTCTCGTCGCTCGAGCTCACAAAGCTCGGCATCGCCCTCGGGCTTTCCTGGGTCTATCTCTTTCTCTGGAGCGCCCTGGCGATGGGTCTTGCCGGCCTCACGAAGCAGCTCAGCACCGCGCTTGTGGTGGGCCTGATCCTGTGGCTGGGATTCGTCCTCATCATCCCGCAGATCGGCGACACGATGGACCCCGACAACCAGGTGCCGGGCGGGCTCTTCAAGAGCCTGCAGATCGCCAAGCCACAGGAGAAAGCGGTCATGGCGCACTTTGCGGGGTACGAGCGCACGCGCAACTTCCTCGAAGAGACCTCGATCAGCAAGCACTACGAGCGCGGCAGCTTCGGCTACCTCGGGGTCAAGGACAAGTACAACCAGCTCCCGCTGGGCCCCATCAACAAGGACATGTGGACCAACGTCGCCTGGCTCGTCGGCGGCGCCATCCTGGTGGTCGGTCTGGCGGTCACACAGACCACGAAACGTAAGCTCCTACGAAAGGCATGACATGAAGACGAGAAGACTCGTGGGCATCATCACCATCGCGGCGATCGCCGCGGGCGCGGCGGCCCTCGCCGGCTGCGGCGGCTCGAACGCCGCGGCCTCCGGCAGTGCCGCGCCGAGCGCGGCCGCAACTCAGAGCTCCGGACCGGTCCTGCCGGTGGCCAGCAACCCCATCGTCAACACCTCGACCAAGCCCGGTCTCGAGATCACCAACATCATGGTGGAGAACAACGTCGACCCGGCCACGCAGCAAGCTCTCTCGGACCAGCTGCAGATGGACCTCAAGAACACGAGCGCGGAGACGCTGACCGACCTCGAGATCTACTACCTGATGACCGACTCGACCACCAAGAAGACCGAGGGCTACTACCAGAAGCTCACGGGTCTCTCGCTAGCCCCCGGTGAGACGAAGACCATCTTCTTCGACGGAGGCAGCGGCGTCGGCCACTACCCGGAGAACCAGTACAGCCTCTACCGCACGTCGAAGAACGAGGTCGTCATCGACGTGCAGGTGAGCGCCTCCGGCTACGCGCCTGCTACAGCGCAGGTCAAGAAGGCCGTCGGCACCGGCGAGAAGGCCGGAGAATAGGCGCCGGCGCCTTTCACACTCGCTTCATGAGGGCTTCATCAGCGCTTCGTAGAGTCACGCTGCCACATCAGCGAAACAGGGAGAATAGACTATGACGAAGACGAGAATCGCCGTTATCGCCGCCATTGCGGTGCTCGGGATCGGCGCGATCGGTGGCGCTGCCGTCAAGGCCAGCGCCGCAAGCAGCTCGGCTCCCGACGCGGCGACCACGCTCAGCGCGCCCGCAGAGACCCCCGAGGCCGACGCCGGTATGCCCGACACCGATACGGTGAACGAGCAGGTCGGCGATCAGAACGGCCCCGACGACGCCACTGCCGAGAAGGCTGACGCGGACGGCCCGGGCGGTCCCAACGACCAGTCCGGCAACCAGGTCGAAGACGGTCAGCCGGACACGGGTGCTCCTGGGGCCGAGTGACGCACGACTGCGGGTGACGCACGCCGCGTAGAGCGCGTGATCACGTCACAGCGTGGGGCGCCGGGGGGTAGTACCCCCCCCCCCCCCCGCCCACAAAATGCACACAACG
>JBBQFA010000062.1:0-10616 GCA_038321515.1 Thermoleophilia bacterium
TCAGGCACGCCGCAGCAGATCGGCATGCGCCTGCTGGCCCTGCTCTTCCCGGCCGCGTATCGCACGGTGAACCCGGCGTACGCGGAGAGCTTCCCGATCCCGCGGGAGCAGGCCGCGCCCGCGGCTGTCGGCCTGCAGGACAGGGCGATCGGCGAGTGGGCCGGCGTCTGGAGCGGCCTCGGCGGCATCACCAGCCCGACGCTGTTCGTCGCGGGCACCGAGGACGTCATCGCGCCATCACAGAACGCGGTGATCATGGCGGCGAAAGTACCGGCCTCGTGGCTGGCCCAGTTCCCGGGCGCCGGGCATGGGCTGATGTACCAGGATCCCCAAGGCCTGGCCGCCACCGTGCTCAACTTCCTCGCGGTGACCGCTTCGCAGTGAGCTACCTCTGGCCGCGGCGTGCCCTTGGCCTGAAGGCCGGTGCCGACGCCTGAGCCAGCCAGCTGGGCCGCCGTCAGGCCTATCACGCCGAGGCCCACGGTGGAGGGCACGCGCCCGGTGCGGGTCGCGCAGCTCTGCGACGTGAGCCCGGCGACGATCTGGCCGAGCGCCTCGCCCACCGGTAGCCCGGACATCGTGAGCCACAGCTTGGTCGCGAACGCGGGGGAGACGCCGATGCAGACCTCGCGTGGGTCGGTGCCGGGTTCGCCTCGCCGCGTACGATGAGGCGGAAGGGCACGCCGGGGGAGGTAACTGCTTCGCCGGCGGGGGCGGCGGCGGATGGGTCGGCCGCTCCGCCGGCCGCGCTCCCAGGAGTGGTGCCGCCGCCCGCGGCGATATGCGTTGTGCCTCCCGTGGCACCACCAGTGGTGCCACCAGTGGTGCTATCCGTGGTGCCGCCAGTGGTGCCGGGAGTGGTGCTATCCGTGGTGCCGCCCGGCAGACAGGACCTTCCGGGCGACGCGAACCGAGCGCCCGCGGCGATGGCCAGGGCGGAGGAGCCGGCGGCGGGTCGGAGGCCGGCTCCGCCGCCCCGCGACTCGTGCGCCGGGTCTTGCCGCTACGTGAAGAAGTCGGCGGGAATGCTCGCCCACTCCGGCTGGACCGCCCGGAACGCCTTGAGGATCCGCGGCGAGAAGTGCTCGGGCCTGGTGCGGTCATCGCCCATGGTGATGATCGCGAAGGCGCGTTCGTGCGAGAAGGCGGGCTTGTAGGGGCGCTCACTGGTGAGCGCTTCGTAGATGTCGGCTACGGCCATGAGGCGCGCGCAGAGGGGGATCGCCTCGCCCTCGAGGCCGTGCGGATAACTCGAGCCGCCCCAGCATTCATGATGGGGCTCGGCGATCTCCTTGGCCAGGCGCAGAAAGGTGTTGCTGCCCCAGAGCATTACGGTCTTACGGATCACGGCACCGCCGATCAGGGTGTGCGTCTGCATCACGGCGAGCTCCGCCGCGCTCGCCCTGCATGACACGTGCACCGGGCCTGCTGGAGCGACCCGGTCTCCTTTTTCGCTTCCCAGTGTGCACACGTGTTGCCCGCTCGCGCGGACCGGCGCGGCGACGCGCGAGTCGAGCCCTGCGTGCGAGGTATTGGTCGGCGCGGGGGAATGGGAGCCTGAAAGAACGCGAGCCGGATCCGCCGTGCTCCGCACGGGCCCAGGGGAGCAGGCCGCACGCAACGCAGAGAGCGCTGACGGATCGGCTGAGCCGAAGACCGGCGAGTGCGCCACGCAGCGGGGCATCGGCGAGCGGCGAGAAGCAGGCGCACCGCGAGGTGCATCCGCTCCTATCCGTCACTCGTCTCCGGTAGACTTCGCGAAGCGCTGGTACGCGCGGGGCCGCTCTTGTGGGTACGCGTGGGGCCGGCTGTGCGACACCGTTGATCGGAGAACCTGGGAGGTAGCTCGAATGACGCAGGGGGAGTCCCTGGAAGGGGCATGCGAAGCGGCGCAAGGGCGCGTCGAGACGTCACTCAAGTCGGTCGCCAAGCTGACGAGCGGGCTGAGGGCCGGGCAGAAGGCGGCCCGCGTCGGCGATCTCAACGCCTTGCACAAGGCGCTCGGGGAGCTCGAGGGCCACCTCCAGGTGGTGCGCGCCGAGACCATGGGTGCCGCCAAGGCGTGGCCGCTGTCCGAAGCCGACGAAGCCGCTCTGTTCAGCGACGGCGGCTTCGTGCACGAGTTCGTCACGGCCGCGCACGACGCCGGCCTGCAGGTGAGCGTCGAGGACGGCACCATCGTCTGCTACCCCAGCCTGGTCAAGGTCGACGCCGCGCGCCGCTACGTGGTCATCGACCGTAAGCCGTACCGCAACGTGCGCCCCTCGGCCTTGGTGGCGCACCTCAAGGCCGTCCAGGCGCGCCCGCCGAAGTTCAAGGCGGCGCAGTTCCTCGAAGCGCTGTACGTGGCCTGGGACCACGCCCGTCACCTGCGCGCCGCCGGTCGTGTGCCCGGCACCGACGTGCGCGTCGCTAACGTGTACGCCGCGCTCACCATCGCGCCGGGCAGCGCCAAGGAGTACTCCAAGCCCGAGTTCGGCCGCGACCTCTATCTGCTGGAGCAGAGCGGTGAGCGCGTGACGCGCAAGGGCGCCCGCGTCCACTTCGGGCGCAGCACCGGCACCAAGGCGGCCGGCGGCGCCATCACCGTGGTCGCCGAAGACGGCCGTCGCGTCGACTACTCGTCGATCAGCTTCGAGGCCTGACGCCATGCTTCCCGAGATAGCGGCCAGGGAGTACAGCGCCTTCGTTGCCGACGACTATCTGTCCGGCTTCGTGGCGGATGGCGGAGCGGCGGTCAAGTTCGCGGTGTGGCCGGATCGCGCTGCGCTGGAGGAGCTGCGCACCGACCTGTCCGCGCGCTGCGGCGAGATCGGCTTCAGCTTCGTCAACGTGGATTCGGCCCATGCCAAGATCAGCATGATCCAGCAGGTGTTCTTCGCGGTGGCCGGGCAGATCGACTGGGTCGCCCTGGCGCGCACGGTCAACGCGTCCATCGCCTCCGAGCTCTACCACATCCCCGAGGCTGGGCGACTGACGGTGGGCGCTATCGCCGAGCGAAACGAGGTCGACCAGAACATCGTGCGCATGGACGTGCGCGCCGGCCTCACCAGGCGCGTGATCAAGAACTACTCGCTGGCCAAGGACTTCCGCGTCGCCATGACGCACCTCTGCCTCGCCGAGATGGAAGACGATGCCTTGGGCAAGCAGACCAGCGCGTCCATCCTGGAGTGGCTGCACGGCGACCTGCGCCTCATCGGTGCCCTGAAGCCCATGCAGATCCACCAGCGTATCGGGCGCCACAACGCGCGGGTGATGCTCACGTCCACGGCGCGCTGGCTGCGCTTTGCCGGTGGCGCCGGTCTCCTCGTCTTTCTCGACCTGGGGGGCTTGGCGCCGGCCCGTCGCGGCGACGTCGCCGAGGGCGAGCTCCACTACACGCGAGCGGCGCTCTGGGACGCCTACGAGGTGTTGCGTCAGTTCATCGACGCGACCGACGAGATGGAGGGCCTCATGATCGTCGTGGCGGCTCCCGGCGCCATGCTCGACGAGCTCGGCAGCCGCAGCCTGCTGCAGTACAAGGCTCTCAACAACCGTATCCGCGACGACGTTCACGACCGCTCCCACGCGAATCCCTACGCTCCCCTGGTCCGCCTGGCGGCGTCCAGTGGAGGTGCGGCATGAACGGCCGGGTCTCGGCGCGGCGGGCCATCGAGGCGTTGCGCGCCGGTGTGCCCAACCGCGATGCGGTCAGCGCCCTCGGCTGCTCGAGCCAGGAGGTCCTGGAGGCCTTTGACGAGCGACTGAGCCGGCTGCGCACGAGCGTGCAGGACGAGCGGCAGCCGCGGGGCATGCTGGTGGCCGCCGACTTCGGCGGCGGCAAGTCGCACGTGCTGGAGTACCTCAGCCACAGCGCCCGCCAGGGTAACTTCGCGGTCAGCAAGGTGGTGGTCTCCAAGGAGACCCAGCTCTTTGACCCGCTCAAGGTGTTTCGCGCCGCGGTGGACAGCCTGCTCTCCGAGAACGTGGTCGGCAACGCCCTCCGTGAGATCGCCGTCAGCCGGCTGGACCCCAAGAGCCCGGCCTACGATGAATTCGGCCTCTGGCTGCGCGACGCCGGGCTCAACTCCCGGTTCGCGGCCACGGCCTGGCTGTACGAATACGCGGCCACCGACAGCGAGCTCCAGGACGAGCTCGTGGTGAGCTTCTGGGAGGGCGGCGCCGTGCCGGTCGGTCACCTGCGACAGGCACTGCGGGAGTGCGGTGAGGCCAAGCTCTTCGCCCTCGAGAAGATCACCATCAAGGAGCTGGCGCGTCAGCGCTTCGTCTTCATGGCCAGGCTGCTGCGCGCGGCGCGCTACGACGGCTGGGTGATCCTCCTCGACGAGCTGGAGCTCATGGGCCGCTACACCGTCCTCCAGCGCGGTCGTGCCTATGCGGAGCTCACGAGGCTGCTCGGGCTCTCCGACGACTTCTCCATCCCCGGCCTGCTGACGGTGGGTGCCATCACGCCCGACTACCCCTCCGCGATCCTCGACGAGAAGGACGACAGAAACCAGATCGGCTTTCGTTTTCGCGCCCGCGGCGACCTCGAGAGTGAGCTCACGGCCGCGCTGGCGGAGATCGCCATGGACGAGATCGAGCGCAGCCTGCTGCGCATCCGCCAGCCCTCCGCGGAGGATCTCGTGCAGGTGCTCGACACGCTGAGCCGCGTGTATGAGGCGGCCTATGGCTCGCGGCCGGCGCGGCTCGACATCTGCTACGCGCCCGACAAGCAGATGCGCCACTACGTGCGTTCGTGGATCACCACGTGGGACCTCAACCGGGTGGCTCCCAGCTACGAGCCCCACATCGAAGTGGAGCCCGTGGCCAAGGACGACTACCGGGAGGACGGCCTGCTGGAGAAGGCGGCGGAGGACGACGCCCAGGATGGGCGGGGCGCCGCCTCGTGAGCATCCCCTTCCGCGAGTCGGACAGCGAAGGATCGCTCGCGGCGGGCTTCATCCGCATCCTGCGCGACGCCGGCGGCGGATTCGACGGGGCGCTGTTCGTCATGAACGCCAGGGGCGAGCCGCTCGAGTTCGTCTTCACCAGAGTGGACACACCGCGCACCGTGCTGTGGCGCCCGCAAGACCTCAAGCGCCGCGCCGCGCACGAACTGGTCGCGGCGCTCTTCAACGTCGCCACGTCGCGCCCCACGGTGGTGTTCGCGCAGGCCGACGAGGTCGACGCGGGTTTCTTCACCGACGAGCTCGTGACGCAGATCCCCACCTGCCGCGTGGCGGCTGACACGGTCGCGGCCGGCAGCGGTCCGGACGAGCCAGCGGCCGGCAGCGGGCAGGGCGAGCCGCCAGCCGGCGCCGAGCCGCACGCCGGCGCCGCGCCGGGCGAGTTGGGCGAGCCGCCCGACTCCGCTCCGGTGCGCCTCATCTGGTCCCTGGGGCAGCCCGCCGAGGGATCCGCCGAGCACGCGCTGGCCGAGAGGCTGCGCGCTGCCGGGCTCCTCGGCGAGCCGTTCGCGCGCGCCGAGGCGGGGCTGCGCGAGGCTCGCGGCCTTGAGCGTCGCGGCGGAGAGGGCAGCGGCTCTGGAGCTGTTGAGCACACCACTCCCAGCCTCTGAGCCGCGCCGTCTGCGCCTGCCCGCGCCGCGCCCCGATGGCGTCGCGCGGCGCCCGCTGGCACTCGAGCCGGCGCAGCCGCGGCTGCTCGCCGCGCCGCGCGCCACCGCTGAGCCCTGTCGGCGCGTGGACGTCGAGCTCACGAGCTTGCACTCCTCAGCCGTGCAGTTGCGCGCGGCGCCGACGACCTTGCGCAAGCGGCGCCTGCGGGCGCCGCTCGATGAGGAGTCCGGACCCGCGTCCGACAAGGCGGTGTCTGGGATCGAGACGCAGACCGAGACCGGCGCGGGGCCATCGCTGCGCGATCGTCTGCGCGCCGTGCTCTCCCCGCCCATCGACTGTCTGCTGCCCGCCCAGGGCTCGCTGCTGGACTGGGCCGGCGAGCTGCTGCCGTTTCAACTCGACGGCGTGCGCGTGCTCGTCGCCAGGCCCGAGGTGCTCCTCGCCGACGACATGGGTCTGGGCAAGACCATCCAGACCATCGCGGCGCTCAGGATCCTCTTTCACGAGCGGGCCCTCGAAGCGGCTCTCGTGGTCGCCCCGGCCAGCCTCGTGTATCAGTGGCGCGGCGAGCTTAAGCGCTGGGCGCCGGAACTGCGGGTGAGCACCGTCCGCGGCCCGGCGCAGGAGCGTGCGCTCGCCTGGACCTTCCCCGCGCACATCTTTCTGACCACCTACGAGACGCTGCGCGCGGACCATACCGCCAACAGGCACTGCGGGCCGCGACGCAGGACGTGGGGCGTCGTCGTCCTCGACGAGGCCCAGCGCATCAAGAACCGCGACACGGCCGGCAGCGTGGCCTGCAAGACCCTGCCGCGCTCGCGGTCCTGGGCGCTCACGGGCACGCCGCTGGAGAACTCCATCGACGACCTGGCGTCGATCATGGAGTTCCTGCAGCCCAACGAGGGAGGCGAGAGAGTCGCGGCGCTGCCTGTCGATGCGCAGCTCCTCGCCCGCCACGGCGAGCTGCAGTTGCGCCGGCGCAAGGCAGACGTGCTCACCGAGCTGCCGCCCAAGCGCACGCACGGCGTCGTGCTCGACCTCTCCGCAGCGCAGCGAGCCGCCTACGAGAGGGCGGAGCGGGCGGGCATCGTCGAGCTCCGCGCCCGTGGCGAGACCATCACCATCACGCACATCCTGAGCCTCATCACGCACCTCAAGCAGATCTGCAACTTCTGCCCGCAGACGGGGGAGTCGGCCAAGCTGGCCGACCTCACGGAGCGTCTGGGGACGCTGCGCGCGGAGGGCCATCGGGCGCTCGTCTTCGCGCAGTTCACCGACGGGGCGTTCGGGGTGCACGCCATCGCGCGCGGCCTCTCGCGGTTCGCGCCTCTGGTCTACACGGGCGCGATGTCGCAGGAGGAGCGGCACCGCACCGTCGGCCGCTTCAA
This sequence comes from Thermoleophilia bacterium, assembly GCA_038321515.1. Taxonomy (GTDB): domain Bacteria; phylum Actinomycetota; class Thermoleophilia; order UBA2241; family UBA2241; genus CAIXSE01. Next base: position 6,950 of record JBBQFA010000062.1, read on the forward strand.
GGAGGATCCCTCGCACGGCGCCCTCGTCCTCTCGCTGCGCGCCGGCGGCCAGGGTCTCAATCTGCAGGAGGCCTCCTACGTTGTGCACTTCGACCGCTGGTGGAACCCGGCCAGCGAGCAGCAGGCCGAGGGCCGCAGCCATCGTATGGGCCAATTGACGCCCGTCGACGTCTACACGTACACCTGCTCGGGCACCATCGAGGAGCGCATCGCCGATCTGCTGGAGGCCAAGCAGCAGCTCTTCGACACGGTGATCGACCAGGTCAGCATGGACCTCGACCGCGTGCTCTCCGCCGAGGAGCTGTTCGGCCTCTTCGGGCTGACGCCGCCCACGAAGGCGGCTCGCGACCGCCTCACGTCGGCGCCCGGAGAGCGCGGCGCTCCGCCGCCCGGAGACCGCCTCGCGCCGGCGCCTCAGGACCGCGCCGCGCCGGCGCCCGAGTACGCGGCGATGAGCGGGCGCGAGCTCGCGGAGCTCGTGGAGCGCCTGTTCCGCAACCTCGGCTACGAGACGGAGCGCGGCACGGAGTCGCTGCGCGAGGCGCGAGACGACGGGGTCGCCGCCGGCGCCGCCGGCGCCGGCGGCAGAGGTGTCGACATCATCGCCCGCCGCGACGACGTGGTCGGCGTGACCACGACGCTGCACATCCAGTGCGCGAATCACGCGGCGCCGCTGGGCGCGGACGTGGTGCGGGCGATCGCCGGGGTGGTCCCGGCCGGCGATCCCGGCGGCCGCTCCATGGTCGTGTGCCCGGCCGGGTTCTCGGCTGCGGCCGCGAGCTGCGCCGAGCAACGGGATGTGCAGCTCGTGGACGGCGCCAGGCTCGCTGAGCTACTGGCGCGCACAGCGGCTCCCGGGGAGCGACCGTGACGAGGCCGCGCCTCGCCCTGTAGGTCCGCACACGCGGATGCGCCCGTGGACACTCGGCGACAGGGAGTGAGGGCGAGGGACAGAGCCGCGGGTTCGTCGAGACTAGGCACATGCGGACGTGCATGCTTGACAGCATCCGATTGTCCACCACGCAATGCTTGCACAGGGTTGCGCCCGCAGCCGATACTGTGCCCATGGACCCCGGAGCCGCCGTCATGAGCCGCACGCCCACCATACCCGTGCAGGTGCGCCTGCCTGAGCCCGTCGACGCGTTTCTGACCGGGCTCGCGCGCGAGCGCGACGAGAGCAAGACGCAGATCGTGGTGGAGGCGCTCGAGTGCGTGCGGCAGCAGCTGCTCGAGCGCCGCATGGAGGCCGGCTACCGCGAGCTGGCCGCCGAGGGGCCCGGCGGCGAGTACGACCAGCTCGTGCAGGCCGGCCTGGCAGCCACGCTCCCGACGATCCCCGACTGAGGTGCCGGACGCCGGATCAGAGGCCGGCGCGCTCCGCCGCGGCGAGGTCTGGTGGGTCGCCTTCGCCGAGCCGGTCGGCCGGCGTCCGGTGCTCGTCGTCCAGAACGATGTCGGCAACCGGCATTCGACCACCACGATCGTCGCGAGCGTCTCGGCGACTCCGCGCCGTGACTACCCGTTTCTCGTCGCATTGGACGCCACGGAGCTCGGCAGGCCGTCATGGGTGCACTGCGAGACGATCACCACCATCCCCGTGGCGATGCTCGAGGAGCGGCTCGGCGTGCTTGCACCGGAGACGATGTGCCGCGTCGACGACGCGCTGAGGAACTCGCTGGCGCTCGGTTGACGGTCCGGCCGGCCGCGGCTCAGGCGGGCTTGAGCAGGCCGCGGCGCTCGTAGACCGCCGCGGCTTCGCGCACCAGCGCCGCGCAGAGCGGGGCGTTCACGGCCGCCAGCCGGGCGGCGAGCGCGTGCAGCTCCGCGAGCGTCGAGCGCTTGGGCCGCAGCGCCTCGTAGACCGCGAGCACCTCGTCGTCGGCCAGCGCCGTGAGCTCCGCGGCGCGGCGCAGGTTCTCGCCGAGCTGCGGGTTGCCGTGCTCCTCCGCGACCGCCGCCTGGCGGCGCAGTGTGTCCGGATGGATGCGCAGGTCGGCGGGGCAGAGGCCGCCACTCACCGCCGACTCGAGGTCGATCTCGTCCACGGCCCGCCCACTGATCCCCCTGCAGGTGACCTGGTGCCCTCCCGGCGCCGACGTCACCGGCTCGTCTCCCGGCGCCGACGTCATCGCTCCACCTCCAGGTTCACCGGCGGCGCGCCGGGCACGCACTCTCCACGCTCGACGGCGATGATCGAGACCACCTCGGCGTGGTAGCGCGCCTCGATCGCCTGCTCCGTGTATGGGTTGCGCACGGAGACCGGCCGCAGACCCTTCGCGTGGCGCCCGGCGTTGACGCCCAGCTCGCGGTACATCTCCGCCGTGAGCAAGGGGGCGATCGAGAAGAGCTCGAGGCAGGCAAGCGGCGCGAGGTCGCGGCGGTGGATGAGCACCGTGCCCTTGGCTTGGAGGCCGACGCCGATGCCGGAGCCGGCCAGTTTGGCGGCGGTGAGCCCGATCATGCCGACGTCGACCGTGGAGCGCACGCGCACGATGCGGGCGACGCAGCCCTCCGACGCGAGCCCGGCGACGATCTGGCCGAGCGCCTCGCCGACCGGCAGCCCGGACATCGTGAACCATAGCGTGGTCGCGAACGCCGGCGAGACACCGATGCAGACCTCGCGTGGGTCGGTGCCGGGCCGGGCCTCGCCGCGCTCGATGAGGCTAAAGGGCACGCCGGGGGATGTAACGGCTTCGCCGCCGGCGGCGGCGCCGGATGGGCCGGCCGCTCCGCCGGCCGCGCTCCCAGGAGTGGTGCCGCCGCTCGCAGCGATATGCGTGGTGCCAGCCGCGGCACCACCAGTGGTGCCACCAGTGGTGCTATCCGTGGTGCCGCCAGTGGTGCCACCAGTGGTTCTGACAGCAAGGGCGCCGCCGGCCGCGGCCGCAGGGGCACCGGACTGGGCGGCGGCTTCGGCGCCGGCCGCGTGCCGTGCCAGCAGGTCGTCCCGCGAGCGCTGCTGGCGGATGCCCGCCATCTCCTCGCGGCGGGCGGGCGAGACTGCGTAGCCGGTGCCCGGCCCCTGGTAGTCGTTCGGGTCGGTGACCTTGGAGAGCACGTTCATCTGCTCGTCGAAGATCGCCGCCGTCTGCAGGTAGTCGCCGGCGACACGGGCGCGGCCCATGGCGAGCACGCGCCCAGCCTCCTCCTCGAAGCCCGTTGCCCAGAGCGCCCTGACCACGTCCAGGATGCCGATCTGTTTGTCAATAATCGCGTCCGACGCCGCCAGCACTGCATCAGGGTCGGGCGGCGTGATGTCTTTGGAGCCCTCCGCGACGACGACCTCCTCGACGTGCTCGTCGGTGAAGCCAGCCGGGGCGGAGGAGCCGGCGGCGGGGACGGCCGGGGCGGAGGAGCCGGCGGCGGGGACGCCGGGCGCGGCGACACCGGGCTCGCCGGGGGCGGTGGCGGCACCGGCGTCCACCAGCCCGAGCTCGCGGTACACGGCCAGGCACGCCTGCGCGGCGCGCTCGCGCACCTCGCGCATCCGCGGCTCCGTGACCGGGCGCAGCGCGCCGTCCACGCCCCAGTCGCGCTGCAGGACGAGGTAGTCGTCCAGATCCTCGGCGTTGAAGTTGGAGGGGCCGAACATGTTGTCGTAGCGGAGGATCGAGCCGAAGCCCGAGAAGAGGAAGTCCGAGCCGGCGAGAAAGAGCGGGACGGTGTG
>JBBQFA010000063.1:0-10513 GCA_038321515.1 Thermoleophilia bacterium
AGGTGAAGCGGGCGCCGTGCGCCTCGGCCACGAACGGAGGGAAGGGGCTCGCCCAGCGCGTCATCCAGTTCATCGGCACGCCGTCGAGCAGGTGCGCCTGGGCCTGCTCGAAGAGCGCCGCCGAACGCGGGTGTCGGGCGATGAAGAGGTCGTCCTCGCGCGCCTTGAGCGTGGCGAGGCGATCGCGGTCGATGGTGGTGGTCACGAGTCACCTCCGAGAACGGCCCCACGGTCCATCCGGAGAGCCTGGAGCCTGTACGGTAGCGCATCGACTGAGGGACGGGGAAGGAGCTTTCTCCGCGCGCACCCGAGTGGCATACTCTGGCAAGACGCCCGCCCGCCTGCGGCGGCGGGCGCCCGGACGACCACCGCGAACGGGAGCACAGCATGACCACAGGGTTCTTCGCCGGGTTTTTTGCGACGCTGGCGTTCGGCGTCATCATCGCCGTCGGCCTGTTCGGTATCTTCACCCTGGTCAGCTACCTGGCCGGGCCGGTCGGCGGGTGACGCCAGCCGTCGCGGCGCCGGGGGCCGGCGCCAACGGCGCCGTCATCTCCGTCTCCGGCCTCACCAAGCGCTACGGCGACCTGGTCGCCGTCGACTCCATCTCCCTCGACGTCAGCCGCGGCGAGGTCTTCGGCATCCTCGGTCCCAACGGGGCCGGTAAGACGACGACGCTCGAGATGATCGAGGGGCTCTCGCGCCCCGACGCCGGCACGATCGTCGTCGACGGCCTGCCCGTGTGGCCCGACCCGAAGCGCGTCAAGGCGCGCATAGGCGTGCAACTGCAGGCCACGGCACTCTTCGACTACCTGAAGCTGTCGGAGATCATCCATCTCTTCGGCTCCTGCTACGGCATCCGCCGCACGCCGGCCGAGATAGACGCGCTGCTCGACCGCGTGGGCCTGCTCGAGAAGCGCGAGAGTCACGCCGACCAGCTCTCCGGCGGTCAGGCACAGCGCCTCTCCATCGCACTGGCGCTCGTCAACGACCCTGTGGTCACCTTTCTCGACGAACCGACGACAGGCCTCGACCCTCGTGCCCGGCGGGCCCTCTGGGACGTCATCCGGGCGATCAACGAGTCCGGCACGACGGTCGTCCTGACGACGCACTACATGGAGGAGGCCGAGCGTCTCTGCGAGCGCGTCGCCGTCATGGACCACGGTCACGTCATGGCGCTCGACTCGCCACGCCAGCTGGTCAACAGCCTCGGCGCCGAGGCGCACGTGACGTTCACGCTCAGCGATCCGGTGCCGCTCGCCGTCCTCTGCGAGCTGCGCGGCGTCTCCACCTGCTCCGCGCAGGACGGCGAGGGCTACACCGTCGTCGCCGCCGACGCCCAGGAGGCGGTCGTCTCGCTGCTCGAGGTCGCCGCGAGCCGCGGCCTCAGGGTCGAGAACCTCGATGTGCAGGGTGCCAATCTCGAAGACGTCTTCTTGCACATGACGGGGCGCACGCTGAGCGAGGAGGAAGAGGAGGACGAGCGCGGCGGTGAGTCGGAGAAGCCGCGCCGCCGCCCCTTCTTTCTCGGCGGCGGAGGCGGCTGATGCGCGCCTTTCTCGACTTTCTCAAGGCGTTCGCGCTCATGTTTCTGCGCAATCGCCAGGCGCTCTTCTGGACGTTCTTCTTCCCGGTCCTGCTCATGGGCCTGCTCGGCATCGTCTTCGGCCGCGGTTTCGGCGGCGACTTCAATCTCGCCGTCGTGAAGCTCGACGACGGCATGGTCGCCAACGTGATGGTGCAAGCCTTCAAGAACGCCGACGGCGTCAACGTCAGTGTCACCGACAGTGAGCAGGAGGCGCTGAAGAAGCTCGAGGACGGCGCCGTCCAAGGGGTGCTCGTGCTGCCGCCCGACCTGCAGCAGGGCTTCGCCGGCCAGGGCGGCACCACGCGCCTGCCGTTTCGCTACGACAACTCCGACATGGCGACGGCCGGCCAGGTCGTCGGCATCACGCAGCAGATCGTGGAGTCGGTCGGCAACGAGATCGCCAAAGTACAGCCCAAGCTCGGCATCTTGCCGACGGGGGTCAAGGCGGCGAGCCTCGACTACCTCGACTTCCTCGTGCCCGGCATCGTCGCGCTCTCGATCATGCAAACGGCGATCTTCGGCGTCGGCGGCACGCTCGTCACGTACAAGGAGAAGGGCGTGCTTCGGCGCCTGCGGGCCACGCCGCTCCCGATGCGCAGTTTCATGGGGTCCAACGTCCTGCTGCGCATCCTCATCAGCCTCGTCCAGATGGTGATCGTCCTGGCGGTCGGCATCCTGCTGTTCGACGTGACCGTCAACGGCTCACTCCTCGTCGTGAGCATCGTCGCGATCATCGGCTCGGCCTGCTTCGTGAGCCTCGGCTTCGTCATCGCCGCCGTCTCGAAGAACATGGAAGTCGCCCAAGCCTTGATGAACGTCATCCAGACGCCCATGATGTTCCTGAGCGGCATCTTCTTCCCGATGAACAACGCCCCCGCGTGGATCCAGCCTATCGTGAAGATCCTGCCGCTCACCTACCTCGCCGATGCGCTGCGCGCCGTCCTCATCGACGGCGCCGGCCTGTGGGCTGTACGCTGGGACCTCGCCATCCTGCTCGCCGTCACCGGCGTGTTCGTGCTCATCGCCTGGCGCTTCTTTCGCTGGGAGTAGAAAGGAAAGGGAACCTGAGTGGCCCGATTCATCGAACGCAATCAGTACGACTGGTGGAGCACGCTCTGGAAGCTCGGCCTGTTCCTCGCCGTCGTTCTGTTCGCCATCCTCGTGATGTACCCGTGGAAGGGCTTCTTGCCGACCTTCATCCTCATCGTCGCGGGGCTCTGGATGTACATCAGCCTTCTGTCGCGCAGGTCGGGGTATGTGTGCGCCAAGTGCGGCCAGGCCTTCCAGGTGCCGACCACCGTCAACTTCTTCACCACCTCGAGCGTGGGCAAGAACCCGGACGGCACCTACTACAGCTATAAGAACCTGACGTGCCCGTCCTGCGGCAAGAACACCAAGGCGCGCTTCGTCAAGCGTGTCGGCGCCGAGTCCGCAAAGGGCAGCGGGCGGATGCTGAAGTAGCGCGAGACGCGGGGACGTCGGGTCCGGCGTCAGGTGGACGCCGAGAGGCGTCGCAGGTGGTGCTCCACCACGGCGGCGAGTTCGGCGGGCGCCGCCTCGACCACATCCATGTCGGGCAGGCTGGCGAGAAAGTCGCGGCGGTAGCCCTTCTGTGAAAGACGGTGGTCGAGCACGACGACGACGCCGCTGTCGGACTCGGTGCGGATCAGGCGCCCGAAGCCCTGGCGGAACTTGAGCACGGCTTCGGGCAGGTAGAAGCGCTCGAACCAGCGCTCGCCGTTCTCCTCGCAGGCGCGGCGCCGCGCCTGGAACAACGGGTCCTGGCGTGGAAACGGCAGCTTCGCGATCACCAGGCAGGTGAGCGCGTCACCAGGGAAGTCCTGGCCGGTCCAGAGCGTGTCGACCCCGAGCAGGATCGTGTCGGGGTGCGTGCGAAACTCCTCGGCCAGACTGGCGGCGCTGCCGTGGAGTCCCTGGGCCAGCACCAGAACGCCGTCGTCCTCGACATGCTCGCCGACCACCGCGGCGACGCGGTGCATGTCGCGCTTGTTGGTGAACAGGGCGAGCGTACGGCCGCCGGTCACGGCGGCGATGCGTTTGAGGCGCTCGCCCTGTCGCTCGGCGAGCTCGTCCGGCCGCCAGGCGCCGGTGGGGTCGTGCTCGAGCACCAGCACGGCCTGGCGACGGAAGTCGAAGGGCGAGGCGAAGATCTCTTCGCGCACGTCGACGTCGCGGGCCAGGCCGGTCATGTCGCGAAAGTAGGCGAACGAACCGGAGACGGTGAGGGTCGCGCTCGTGAGCACGGCGCTGCGCAGGCGGTCCCACAGCGCTTCTCGGATGTGCGGGGCCGGTGTGAGCGGCGTGCGCGTCAGGGTCCAGCGCTGCGCCGGGGCGGCGCGCCCGGGTCCCTCGATCTCGGCCCAGACGACGCTGTCGGGCCCGCCGCCGTCGGGCAGCTCGCCGAGCAGCTCCGCGTAGGCGGACGCGTCGTCGGCGAGTGCCAGTACGGCGGCGCGCTCGCGGTGCTCCTCGGGCAGCGCGTCGGCGCCGCTCGCGGCCGCCGCCGCGAGTGCGACAAGGCCTTCGGCGAGGAGCCCGGAGCCGGTCACGAACACGTCGTGCTGGGGCAGCTCGCGGAGCCCGGGCGTGAGCGAGACCGTGAGGTTGTAGTCGTCGGCGCCACCCGGGGACGGAACGGCGGGTCTTCCGTCGCGCTCGTCACGGACGGTGGCCGCCGCGAGCGCGACCAGAGCCTCGCCGACCACGCGACTGAGTTCGGGCAGGTCGGCCGCGGCGCGCTCGCAGGCGTCGGCCGCGGCCGCGACGATGCGGCCCGTGTGCGGCTCGAGCCGGCGCGCCGCGGCGCGCAGGCGCTGGGGCAGCGGGCGCTGCCGTCGTCGTCCGCGCACGTCGCCGAGCAGCGCGTCCAGGCCCTGGGCGTCGACCTGATCGCTGAACGCTTCGGTCGCCTCGTGGTACAGCAGGTGCGCTTCATCGATCACGACGTCCTCGAACGGCGGCAGGGACTCGCGTCCGGTGAGCAGCAGGGCGTGGTTGACGCAGACGAGGTGCGCGGCCTCCGCGCGGCTGCGCGCCAGCCGCCAGTGGCAGCCCCCGCGCGCTGGGCAGTGGCGGCCGAGGCAGGTCGCGCGCGAGGAGCGCAGCTCACGCGCCGCTTCAGGGAGAGCGCGTAGCACCTGGGTGGCGCGGTAGGGAAGGGCCGAGAGGTCGACCTCGCCGCGTCGGGCACGGCCGACGAGGTAGGCGAGCGCCAGCGAGCGGTCGGCGTCGGGCAGCGTCTCGGACTCGGCGGCGAGGGCTTCGTCGAGCCGCCGCCGGCAGAGGTAGTTCTCTCTGCCCATCAGCAAGGCCCAGCGCCAGCCCGGCGGCAGGGACCGAGCCACGAGTGGCAGCTCGTGTGCGGCCAGTTGCCGCTGCAGAGCCTTCGTCTTGGTACTGACGACGATGCGGCGGCCGGCGGCGGCGCCGGCGAACGCCGCGGGGAGCAGGTAGGCCAGGCTCTTGCCCATCCCGGTGCCGGCCTCGAAGACGCCGACGCCGCCGCGCGCGAACACGTCCGCGGCGGCGGCGGCGAACTCCACCTGCCCTGGGCGCCTGCGAAATCCGGGGAGGCGAGCCGCCAGGTTCGGGGCGCCGTCCGGCCGCGCCTCGACCGCGTCGCTGTCCAGCTCGGCGAGCCAGCCGCCAGCGTCGACTGGCAGGGCCACAAGGCCGCCCGTCCCCTCCGCCGTCGTGTCCGCCACCAGCTGGGGAGGAGCTTCATCCGGCCGCGCGCCGCAAGCGTCGAGCAGCGTCAGCGGCGGCCACGAGATGGCGGTGAGCAGCCGCCGCTCCTCGAGCGCCAGCCCTGCGGCGCGCGCGGCCAGGCGGGCGAGCACGGCAGCGGTCGTCTCCGCGTCCGGGAGCGCCCGGTGCGCGCGCGACTCGAGCCCGAGCGCCTCTGCCATCAGCGCCAGCGCGTGGCGGTCAAGCTCGGGGAACAGCAGGAGCGCCGCCTCCAGCGTGTCGAACCACTCGTTCTCGAGCGGCGGCAGACCGGCGCGCCGCGCCGCCGCCGCCAGGTGCTCGCGGTCGAAGGCGGCGTTGTGGCCGACGAGCACGGCGTCGCCGGCAAACGCGCGCAACTCCGCATACGCCTCGGCGATGCCCGGCGCCACGGCTACGTCGAGGGCGCCGATGCCGGTGAGCCGCTCGACGAACAGCGGGATCGGTACGCCAGGGTCGACGAGTGTCGTGAAGCGCTCGATCACCTCGAGGTGGTCGCCGAGCCGGACGGCGCCGATGTCGATGATGCGGTCGCGTGCGGGGTCGAGACCCGTGGTCTCGGTGTCGATCACGACGAGTCGGAGGAGCGCGCGAGGCATGCCGTGAGGATAGCAGAGGGCCGTCGGGTGGAAGCTCGCGAGGACGGGGTCCGACGGTGACGATCGCGATCGTGGCACTCGAGCCCGGCCGCCGGGTGGACCGGGCGGGTCCGTCAGACCGCGGCGCAGCCTCCGAGGGCGCCGGCGGCGATGGTGGCGATCAGCCCGAGCAGCTCGGTCTGTCCGTTCCCGATGGCATTGCCGAGCGTGACCGTGAGCGTGAGCTGGTCGTCGCCACGGGGTGCGCTCGACACGATCACGTGAGCGCTGTCGGTCTGGGTCGTGCCGCCCTTCCCGCTCCGAACGCTGGAGGCGCCGGCGCTTGCGCCGCGGAAGCTCGCCACGCAGGAGATGGCGCCGAGTGAGCGTGCCGCGACGTCGGCCGCCGCCTGCAGCACACCGGCCGGCCCGGTCTGCCGGTGCAGCGTCGCGTACCCGCCGGCGATCGTCTCGATGGCGTGGCACAACTCCAGCACGTCCTGGTCGCTGCGCTTGAGCTGCGCGAAGACGGTGGCGTTGTGCAGTGCCACCGCGGCCTGGCCGGCCACGGCGTTCGCCAGCCGCATCTCCTGGCGGCTGAACTTGCGCTCTCGCTGATGGTCGAGGACCTCGATCAGCCCGATGCTGTGCCCCTGATGGACCATCGGCAGGATGAGCAGGCACTTGTCGCCGTCGCGCCGCATGATGGCGACTTCAGCGGGATCGGCGTGCGGGTCGCTCACGTTGACGGTGACGGCCTCGTGGTCCTCGATCGCGCGGCGGGCCATGGGGAATTGGGCCAGAGTGTACGTCATCGTATCCAGATGACGATTCCCGAGGTCGTCGTACTCTGCCTTGACCGCCACCGTGCGCGTCGCCGGGTCAAAGTCGGAGATGACGCACATGTGGGCGTCCAGGAGCGACGTCATGTGTTTGGCGATCTCGCGCAGCAGGGCGGTCACCTCGAGCTGGCTCGAGACGGCGATCGCCGTGCTCACCAGGGTCTCGAGCTCCCGCTCGCGCGCCAGGCGCGCGGCGAGGTGGTTCTTGCCCCCGATGAGATGGGTGAGCTCGTCGATGTCCTCCTGCTTGATACGCCGGTGACCGCCGGCCGTGCGCGTGCACGGCAAGAAGCCGGACGCCGTCCAGCGGCGGATGGTGTGAGGGGAGACGCCGAGGCGCCGCGCTGCGTACTGCACGCTGAGGTACATGAGCAGAACCTATCCGCGAACCCGGGTAGCGTCAAGCCGGGGAAGTTCTCTCGACAGGGGCGGCGAAGTTCGGAACTGTCGTCAGGGCGCATGAATGGCCAGCAACAGGCCAATTTCTGAGCTGGTTGGCGAGCTGGGACCGTACTGGTTTCTCGGCTCTGAGGCGGCTTCTCGTCGGAGAGTCGAGCTACCGCGAGGCGAGTGCCGCCGCGGCGGCGGCGATGAAGTCGAGAAGCTCGACCTGGCCCTCTCCAGGCGGCTGCGGCAGGGTCACGGCGAGCGTGAGGTCGGTGGTGTCGGAGGGATCACGCGCGATGACGAGGCTGGCGTTGGTGCCGCGCTCGTCGCCGTCTTGTCGGCGGGCGGCGACCTGGCCGGCGCCGAAGGCGCCGGCGCTCTCGCCGCCCACGCTGGCGACGCAGGAGATGGCGCCGAGAGCGTCGCAGACCGCCTCGGAAACGGCGGCGAGGACGTCGGTGCGGCGCCCTCCGGCACCGACTCTGGGCACGTGAGTGGTCAGGCGCACCAGCGCCGCGCGGAGGTTGGCGACGTCCTCGTCGCTGCGCCGCCGCTCGGCGAAGAGCTTGGCGTTCTGGATCGCCACGGCCGCTTGGCCGGCAATGGCCCCGGCGAGGCGCATCTGCTGGCGCGAGTACTCGCGCGAGCGCTTCTGGTCGACGACCTCGAGGAGACCGATGCTGCGGCCCTGCACCACCAGTGGCACCATGAGCAGGCTGCGGTCGCCCTCACGACGCAGCTCGGCCACCTCGGCCGGGTCGGCGTGCGGGTCGTCGACGTTGACGACCGCCGTGGTCTGCTCCTCCAGCACCCTTCGGGTCAGGGGAAAGTCCTTCAGTCGAAAGGGGCTGGCGTCGGGCAGACGCTGTCCGGCATGGTCGTATTCGGCCAGCGCGCGGACTGCGTACGCCTCCGGGTCGTACTCCGAGATCGCGCAGAAGTGGCAATCGAGCAGGCTGGTCATGCGCATCGCGATCTCCAGCAGCAGCTCGGTGAGATCGAGCTTGACGGCGAGGGCAACGGAGGTGTTGATGAGGACGTCGACCTCGCGCTCCCGCGCGAGTTGCGCGGCGAGGTGGTTGCTGTTGCCGATCGAGCGCGCCAGATCGTCGATGTCGTGGTCGTCGATGCGGCGATGGCCGCCCGCGGTGCGGGAGCAGGGCAAAAAGCCCGTCGCCGTCCACCGGCGGATGGTGACCGGCGACACCCCGAGGCGGCGGGCGGCCTGCTGTACGCTCAGGAGCATGGCCCGAACCTAGCGTGCGTTCTGGGGTGCTGTCAACGGCGCGGCCGCTCCGCGCAGGGAGCGCGGCGCGCACCGGCACCCGCGCACGGCGCGACGCGACCGCGTCCGATAGCATGAGGCGATGCCGACTCGCCTCAAGCGCTTCACTCGTGAGCTGCGCTCTCATCCGGCCCAGTTCTGGGTCCTGACGCTGGGCATCTTCGTCTACGTGGCGGCCGCGGCGCTGGCGTTCCCCTTCGAGGCCATCTACCTGCGCGAGTACCTCGGCACGTCGATGTCGATGATCGGTGTCGTGTTCGGGCTCGTGCCCCTGGCCGTCATGCCCTTTCAGTTCTGGGGCGGTCACCTCACCGACCGGCTCGGGCGTCGGGTCGTCATCATGCTCTCGGTGACGGTGGGTGTGCTGTGGTTCCTCGGCTTCGCGTTCGTCACGGAGCTCTGGCAGGTGGCGGCCCTGGTCGCCGTCGAGAGCGCCTTCGGCTGGCCACTGTTCCAGACCGCGAGCAACGCGATGATCGCCGACCTTCTGAAGCCCGAGAAGCGCCAGGAGGGATTCGGGATCACACGCGTGGCGATGAACCTCGGCGTCGTACTCGGCCCTGCTCTCGCCGGCCTCGCTCTCGGCTGGGGCGCGACGTTCAGGGAGCTGTTCCTCGCGGCCGCCACAGGCTGCGGGCTCATGGTGGTGATGATGGCCATCTGGATCCGGGAGAGCCGTCCGCCCAGCGCGCTCCTGCCGTCGCGGCACACGGACGCCAAGGGGAGGAGCGGCTATCGGCTCGTCCTACACGATCGCGTCTTCATGATCTTCTGTCTCGTCGCTGTTCTACCCGTCTTCTGCATCGGCAACTTCGGGTCGATCTACGCCGTGTACGTGACCAGCTTTCTGGGCTTGCCGAAGGCCGAGTGGGGCTATCTCCTCGCGCTCAACGCCGGTGTCGTGGCGCTCGTCCAGTACCCGCTCGTACGCGCCCTGCGGCGACGCAACCGCATGATCCTGCTCGCCATCTCGAGCGCGCTGCTCGCTCTGGGGCTGGGAGGCTCGGCGTTCGCCGGGCCGCTGTGGTCGCTGGTCGCCCTCATCGTCGTCCTCAGCATCGGCGAGACCCTGCTCTCGCCGGTCGCCTCGGCCGAGGTCTCAGACCTCGCGCCCGAGGCGGTGCGAGGGCGCTACATGGGCGTCTGGACGGTGGTCTGGAATGGAGGAGCCGCCCTCGGGCCTGCCTTCGGGGGCTGGGCCATGGACACCTTCGGCGGGCGGGAGGCCTTTGTCGCGCTGCTCGTCGTGGGTCTTGCCGGAGCGGTCGGGTTCGTGGCTCTGGCGCCCGGGTGGCGCCGCCGGAAGTCGCGGGCGACGCGGGCGGGCGCGACGGCCTGAGCGGCCCCCGGGCGAACGCCGCGGGGGCGGCGACGGACGGCTCTCAGCGCCAGTCGCCGCCCTGCGGCTCGCCGGTCTCAGAGGTCGAGGGCGCTCTGCAGGTCGCGCGCGTGCTCTTCTTCGACGATCAGGATGTCTTCGAGAGCGCGGCGCAGGCCGTACTCCTGAAGCAGCTCGGCCTGGCCGATGCGCTCGCGGTAGCGGGCGATCGCGTCGAGCTCGCCGTCGAGGTCCTGCTCGAGCATCGTCTTGCTGTCCGGCGAGATGTGGATATCGGCGACTTCGACGGCCGGGATCCCGCCGAGAAAGTCGATCTGGTCAGACAGTGTGATCGCGTGCTGGTGCTCCTCGTTGGAGTGGATGATGAGCTCCGCGGAGATGGCGTCGTACTGCGGGCCGGTGATCACGGCCGTGTGCTGCACGTACTGGATCAGGGCCGAGTACTCCTTGGCCAGATCGCGGTTGAGCAGGTCGATGAGCTGGGCCTTCGTGACGGTCTTCTTCACGGTCTTCTTCGGGGCTTGCTTAGTCACGGCGTCTCCTCTCGTGTGTCTGATTGTCGGCCGCGCCCGGGCGGGGCCGCTGCGGCAAGAGTATCTCGGCGCAACGGCGGCGGTCGAGAAGAGGGCCGGCGCCCCCCCGAGGGGGGGCGCCCGGCCCGCACCGGCGTCCGGCGCGCAGTCGTGGGGCGGCGGCCGCCGCCGCCCGCGGGGGGGGGGGGGCAGATACACCAGACCGGAGGGACCC
>JBBQFA010000064.1:0-10401 GCA_038321515.1 Thermoleophilia bacterium
GACTGCAGTCAGTGCCTCATCTGCGAGCTGCACTGCCCGGACTTTGCGATCGAGGTGAAGCGGCGGGCGAAGAAGCAGGCGACCGAGGCGCCCGCCGTCGACCCCGCCAAGCTCGTCACTGTCGGCGAGCCCTGCGACCACGACGAGGAGGGCTGACATGGCAGCGACTGCCGTTCTGCTCCAGGGCAACGAGGCAGTCGCCGAAGGCGCCATAGCCGCCGGCTCCCGCTTCTTCGCCGGCTACCCGATCACGCCGTCAACGGAGATCGCCGAGACGCTCGCGCGCCGCATGCCCCAGGTCGGCGGCACCTTCATCCAGATGGAGGACGAGATCGCCAGCATCGCCGCCGTCTGCGGCGCCTCGCTGGCCGGTCAGAAGGCACTCACCGCCACCTCCGGCCCGGGCTTCAGCCTCATGCAGGAGATGATCGGCTTCGCCTCGATGGCGCAGATCCCCTGCGTGATCGTCGACGTCATGCGCGGCGGGCCGTCGACGGGCCTGCCGACGGAGCCCAGCCAGGGCGACGTGATGCAGGCCCGCTGGGGCACGCACGGCGAGCACTCGGTGATCGCCCTCGTGCCGAGCAGCGTGATGGAGTGCTACACGCTGACCGTCGAGGCCTTCAACCTCGCCGAGCAGTACCGCACGCCGGTGATCATCCTGAGCGACGCGCTCATCGGCCACATGCGCGAGGCGGTCGTGCTGCCCGAGCCGGGCAGCCTACGCATCGCCGAGCGTGGCGTGCCCGACTGCGCGCCCGACGAGTACGACACGATCTCCAGCACGCTTGATAACATCCTGCCGCGGCCGCCACTCGGCTCGGCGTTCAAGGTGCACGTCACCGGCCTCGTCTACAACCGCCGCAGCGGCACTCCCGACACGGCCGACCCGGCCGCTGCCGCGGACCTTGGCCGCTACCTGCGCGAGAAGATCTACCATCATCGCGACGCGATCGTCCGCGTCGAGGAGACCCACATGGAAGACGCCGAGATCGCGATCTTCGCCTACGGCTCCGTCGCCCGCTCGGCGCTCGCCGTCGTGCGCTGGGCGCGCTCCCAGGGAGTCCCCGTGGGGCTGGTCCGCCCGATCACGCTCTGGCCGTTCCCGACGCAGGCCGTCGATCGCATGGCGACGCAGGTGCGCACGGTGATCGTCCCCGAGATGAACATCAAGCAGATGAGCTGGGAGGTCCAGGCGGCCGTCGCCGGCCGCGCCAAGGTGGTCGACTACGGGCGGGTGGACGGCAAGCTGATCACGCCGACCGAGATCAAGGACCTCGTCAAGCAGGAGTTCTACTACCACCGTTGGGAGGAACAATGAGCGCCCTGGTCGACGAGCAGAAGCTCGAAGAGACACCGACCGGCGACTACAAGATCCCGAGGATCAAGCCGCACACCACGTCCGAGATCAAGGCGCACCTGCGGTCCGCGAAGACGCTCTGGTGCCCGGGGTGCTCGAACGGCACCATCACCCGGGCCCTCATCGACGCCATCCTGGGTCTCGAGATCGACCCCGACAAAGTCGTGGTCGTGGCCGGCATCGGCTGCAGCGGCCGCGTCAGCGCCTATCTGGACTACTCGACGGTGCACACCGCGCACGGGCGCGCGCTGGCCGTGGCGACGGGCGTCAAGGCCGCGGACCCGTCGCTGCACGTGATCGTCGCCATGGGCGACGGCGACAGCTCGGCGATCGGCGGCAACCACCTGATCCACGCCGCGCGCCGCAACATCGACCTCACGGCGCTGGTGTTCAACAACTCCATCTACGGCATGACCGGCGGTCAGACGAGCCCCACCACGCACCTCGGCGACAAGTCGACGACCAGCGTGTACGGCAACGTCGAGGCGGCCTTCGACCTCTGCGAGCTGGCGCACGCCGCGGGAGCGACCTACGTCGCCCGCGGCACCTCCTGGGCCTACCAGCAGCTGGTCAACATCATCGCCGGCGGGATCGCCCACAAGGGTTTCTCGATGGTCGAGGCGATGGCGATCTGCCCTGTGTACTACGGGCGCTTCAACCTCACCTCCGACCCGGCCGAGTTCCTGCGCCTGCAGAAGGAGCACGCCGTGCCGGCCGACAAGTTCGACGAGGGAGAATCGCGCGTGCGCGACAAGTACCCGGTCGGGCTGCTGCACCACACCGAGCGCGAGGAGTTCGTGACGGCACTGCACCGGATCGGCGAAGCTGCGAGGGAGAAGGCCGATGGCTGACGTCGCCGGCAAGCTCACACGCTTCGAGCTCCGCTTCTCGGGCTCCGGCGGCCAGGGCATCCTGCTGGCCGCCGCCATCGTCGCCGAGGGCGCGGCGGCGCTGGGCAAACACGTGGTGCAGACCCAGAGCTACGGCCCCGAGGCTCGCGGCGGCGCCTCCAAGTCCGAGGTCATCATCTCGGACGACGACATCGACTACCCCGAGGTGCTCACGCCCGACATCAACCTCGTGCTGTCGCAGGCGGCCTACGTGAAGTATGCGGCGGACACGCGGCCCGGGGGCCTGCTCATCTACGACTCCGGGCTGGTCGAGCCAGACGCCGCGGCCGACGGCATGGTGCTCTGCGGCCTGCCCTTCACCCAGGCGGCGACCGACGAGCTCGGCAAGAAGGTCGTGACCAACATCGTCTCGCTCGGCGCGTTCGTCGCGGTCAGCCGCATCTTGCCGGCCGAGGCCGTCGAGCAGGCCGTCCTCAACCGCGTCCCCGCCCGCTTTCGCGAACTCAACGAGCGGGCGTTCCAGCTCGGGCTGCGGCTGGCCGGCGAAGCGACGACAGATGCGGCGGCGCCGGAGGGCGCCGCAGCCTCCTCGTCGTAGGCCGCCGGACGGAGACGCCATGGACCTGCTCGAACATCAGGGTAAGCGGCTGTTCGCGGAGGCCGGTCTGCCGGTGCTGCCGTCGCGCGTGGCCGCATCGGCGGCCGAGGCCCGGCAGGCGATGGACGACATCGGCCTGCCGGTCGCGGTCAAGGCCCAGGTCAAGACCGGCGGTCGCGGCAGGGCCGGCGGTATCCGCATCTGCGCGAGCGCGGGCGAGGTCGACGCGGCGGCCGCCGAGATCCTCGCCATGACCATCCGCGGCAAGACCGTCGAGGCGGTGCTCGTCGAGCAGGCGGTGGAGGTAGAGCGCGAGATGTACCTCGCGATCGTCTTGTCGCGAGCGCAGCGCGTCCCGCTGCTCGTCTTCTCGCGCGAGGGCGGCGTCGACATCGAGGCGCTCGCGCTGCGCGACCCCGGCGCGCTCGTGCGCACCCCTGTCGACCCTTTGCTCGGACTCTGCGACTACCAGGTGCGCGACGTCCTTGCGGCCGCGGCGCTCGACCCCGAGGGGCCGGGCGGCGCCGACGCCAAGCAGGCGCTGGCCGCCGTCGTGCGCGCGGCGTGGCGGCTGTATCGCGATCGCGACGCGACGCTCGTCGAGATCAATCCGCTGGTGCTCACGAGGCGCGGCGAGGTCTTCTGCCTCGACAGCAAGGTGACGATCGACGACAACGCGCTGTACCGGCAGACCGACCAGCGGCCGGAGGAGCCGGCGGACGAGCGCGAGGCGAAGGCCCGCAGGGCAGGCCTCGCGTTCGTCGCACTCGACGGCGACATCGGCGTGCTCGGCAACGGCGCCGGCCTCGTGATGAGCACCATCGACCAGATCGCCGCCGCCGGCGGCAGCGCCGCCGACTTCTGCGACATCGGCGGCGGCGCCCGCGCCGACGTCGTCGCGGCGGCGCTCGACGCGATCCTCGCCGGCCGCCCGATCTCGGCGCTGCTGGTCAGCATCTTCGGCGGCATCACGCGGGGCGACGAGGTCGCCCGCGGGCTCGTCGAGGCGCTTGGTGCGGCGCGGCTGGACGCGCCCGTGGTCGTGCGCCTCGACGGCAACGCCGCCGCGGAGGGACGCGCCGTGCTCGCGGAGGCTTGCCTTGACGGCGTGACCGTGGCTGAGACCGCCGGCGAAGCGGTGCGGCTCGTGGTCGCCGCGGCGCACGGGAGGGACGCCTGATGGCCATCCTCATCGACGAACGCAGCCGCGTGCTCGTGCAGGGCATCACCGGGCGGGAGGGCGCCTCTCACACGGCGCGCATGCGCGCCGCCGGGACGAACGTCGTCGCCGGCACCTCGCCCGGCAAGGGCGGCCAGACGGTCGAGGGCGTGCCCGTATTCGACACCGTGGCCGGCGCCAGGGCGGCGACCGGCGCCGACGTCGCCGTGCTTTTCGTGCCGGCGCGCTTCGCCCGCGACGCGATGCTCGAGGCGGCCGCCGCCGGCGTCGGCCTCGTCGTCTGCGTCACCGAGGGCATCGCGACGCGAGATATGACCGAGGTTACCGCGCACCTGGCGCGCCGCGGCGCGCGGCTCGTCGGCCCCAACGGCCCCGGGCTGATCACGCCCGGGCGCTGCAGCGCCGGCATCATGCCGGCCGACGTCTTTCGGCCGGGCGGCACCGGCGTGATCTCACGCTCGGGCACGCTCACCTACGAGGTCGTCCACGAGCTCACCCGCGCCGGCCTCGGCCAGTCCACCGCCGTCGGTATGGGCGGCGACCCGGTCCACGGCCTCGGCTTCATCGAGTGCCTCGAGCTGTTCGAGGCCGACCCCGAGACCGAGGCCGTCGTCCTGATCGGCGAGATCGGCGGTGACGACGAGGAGCGCGCCGCCGTGTTCGCCCAAGAGCGTATGACGAAGCCGGTGATCGCCTACGTCGCCGGCTTCAGCGCCCCGCCCGGCAAGCGCATGGGTCACGCCGGCGCCATCGTCGAAGGCTCGGCCGGCACGGCCGCCGACAAGAAGGCCGCCCTCGAGGCGGCCGGCGTCCCGGTGGCGGCGGCTCCGGCCGACGTCGCCGTCCTCCTGCGGGAGGCTCACACAAGGAGACCCTCATCATGACACGCATCGTCATCGGCGACGCCCCGCTGCGCATCGACGACGTCGTCGCCGTGGCGCGCGGCGGGGCCGAGGTCGTCCTCGGCCAGGCCGCGCGCGAGCGCATCGAGGCGGCCCACGACGTCATCGCCGCCGTCATCGCCGGCGAGCAGGTCGCCTACGGAGTCACCACCGGCTTCGGCCTGCTCGCGACCACGCACATCCCGGTCGACAAGGTGCGCGAACTGCAGGAGAACCTGGTGCGCAGCCACGCGGTCGGCGTCGGCGTGCCGCTCTCGCGCGAGGTCGTGCGCGGCGCGATGACCATCCGTCTCAACACCATGGCGCGCGGCCACTCGGGCGTGCGCGAGGAGATCGCCGAGCACCTCGCCGCCTGCATCAACGCCGACTTCGTCCCGTGGGTGCCGTCGCGCGGTTCGCTCGGCGCCTCCGGCGATCTCGCCCCGTCCGCGCACCTCGTGCTCGCGATGATGGGCGAGGGCGAGGTTCTGACCACAGACGGGCGGCGCGAGCCGAGCGGGCCCGCTCTGCGGGCCGCAGGACTCGCGCCCGTCTCGCTCGAGGCCAAAGAAGGCCTGTCGCTGCTGAACGGCACCCAGTTCATGGCCGCCATCGGCTGCCTGCTGGTCGCCGACGGCGAGGCGCTCCTCGACTCATCCGACCTGATCGGCGCGATGAGCCTCGAGGGCCTGCGCGCCTCCGTCGGCCCCTTCGAGGAGCGCATCCAGGCGCTGCGGCCGATCCCCGGCCAGCTCGAGTGCGCCGCCAACGTGCGCCGCGCCACGCGCGGCAGCGCGATCATGCTCAGCCACCTCAACTGCGACAAGGTGCAGGACGCCTACTCCCTGCGCTGCATCCCGCAGGTGCACGGCGCCTGCCGCGACGCCCTCGCCTGGCTGCGTCGCGTGGTCGGCGTCGAGGTCGACTCCGTGACCGACAATCCGATCGTCTTCCCCGACTCGGGCGAGATCATCTCGGCAGGCAACTTTCACGGCGAGCCGCTCGCCCTGGCGCTCGACCTGGCGGCGATGAGCCTCTCGGAGATCGCCAGCATCAGCGAGCGCCGCGTCTTTCGCATGCTCACCACCTCGCTCAGCGAGCTGCCGCCGTTTCTCACCACTGACAGCGGCCTCAACAACGGCTACATGATCGCCCAGTACACGGCCGCGGCGCTCGTGGCCGAGAACAAGGTGCTGTGCCACCCGGCGAGCGTCGACTCGATCCCCAGTTCCGGCGACCAGGAAGACCACGTGAGCATGGGCATGACCGCGGCGCTCAAGGCCCAGGACGTGCTGCGCAACGCGCAGAACGTGCTCGGCATCGAGGCGCTGTGCGCGGCGCAGGCGATAGACCTGCTGGCGCCGCTCACGCCCGGCGCCGGTACCGCCGCCGGGCTCGCGATCGTCCGCGAGCTCACGCCGACACTCGGTCGCGACCGCTACCTGGCGCCCGAGATCGAGGCGGCGGCGTTGGCCGTCGCCGCCGGCCGCTTCGCCGCCGTCGTGCGCGCCGACGCCGACCAGGGCCGGGGGACCGAACGATGACGGTCACCTGCGACCTGCTCGTGCGCGGCGCCTCCGAGCTCGTCACGATGAACGCGGCAGGCGGCTCCGCCGTGCCGCCCGCCGGCTCCGGCGCGCCGTCCTCCGCCCCCGCGCCGTCCGGCGGGCCGGGCCTCGGCATCATCCCTGGCGGCGCCGTCGCCGCGCGCGACGGCCGTATCGTCTGGGTCGGCCTCGAGGCCGACATCGCCGGCGCCGTCGAGATGTCCGACGACGTTCTCGTGGTCGACGCCGAGGGCGCCTGCGTCGTGCCGGGCTTCGTCGACGCGCACACCCACGCCGTGTTCGCCGGCGAGCGCGCCGGCGAGTACGGGCGCAGGCTCGCCGGTGCGAGCTACCTCGAGATCCAGGCGGCCGGCGGCGGCATCATGAGCACGGTGCGGGCGACGCGGGCGGCCTCCGAAGAGGAGCTGGCCGCCCTCACCCGCCGCCGTCTCGACTCGTTTTTGCGGTACGGGACGACGACGCTCGAGATCAAGTCCGGGTACGGTCTGACACTGGAGGACGAGCGCAAGCAGCTCGCCGCGGCCAAGACGCCGCATCCGACGAACCGCGTCTACACGCTGCTCGCGGCGCACTCGACGCCCGAGGAGTACGCCGGCCGTGACGACGAGTTCATCGCGCTGGTCTGCGACGAGATCCTGCCGGCGCTCGTCGGCGAGGCCGAGTTCGTCGACGTGTTCTGCGACAAGGGTGCCTTCAGCGTCGCGCAGTCGCGGCGCGTGCTCGAAGCGGGCCGCGCCCTGGGCTACCGGCTCAAGATCCACTCCGAGGAGCTTGCCCACACCGGCGGGACGGCGCTGGCGGCGGAGCTCGGCGCCGTCTCGGCCGACCACCTCATCCACATCACCGGCGAGGACATCGCAGCGCTGCGTGTCTCGGGCACCGTCGCGGTCCTGCTGCCCGGGACGAGCTACACGCTCCACGCGACCTACGCGCCGGCGCGGCAGTTGCTGGACGCCGGCGTCACCATCGCTCTGGCGAGCGACTTCAACCCCGGCAGCTGCTACTGCGAGAACCTGCAGATGGCGATCTCGCTCGCCTGCCAGGAGCAGCGGCTGACGCCGGCCGAGGCTCTCCGCGCCGCCACCATGGGCGGCGCGGCCGCTCTCGGCCTTCAGCATGAGGTCGGCAGCCTCGAGGCCGGCAAGCGCTGCGACTTGCTGGTGCTCGACGCCGCCTCACACGAGGAGCTCCCGTACCACTGGGGCGTCAACCTGGTGACCGGGGTGATCGCCGGCGGCAAGCTGGTCGTCGGCAACGGAGGCGGCGCATGACCCTCATCGAGTGCATCCCGAACTTCAGCGAAGGCCGCCGGCCCGAGGTGATCGACGAGATCGCCGCCGCGGTCGCGAGCGTCGCCGGCGTGCAGCTGCTCGACGTGCAGAGCGACGCGACCCACAACCGCTGCGTGGTCACGTTTGTCGGGCACGAGGAGCCGATCGCGGAGGCCGCCTTTCGCGCCATCGGCACGGCGGCCCGCCTGATCGATCTGAACGAGCACGAGGGCGCGCACCCGCGCTTCGGCGCCACCGACGTGGCGCCGTTCGTGCCGCTGCGCTCGGAGGGCATGGCCACCTGCGTCACGGTGGCGCACGCGCTGGCGCGCCGCGTCGCCGCCGAGCTCGAGATACCCGCGTACCTCTACGAGGACGCGGCCCTAGTGCCCGAGCACAAGAACCTCGCGGTGGTCCGAGGCAAGGGCTTCGAGGAGCTGCGCGAGGTGATCGCCATCGACCCCGCGCGGCGGCCCGACGAAGGCGAGCCGCGCGTGCATCCGACTGCCGGCGCCGTCGCGATCGGCGCCCGCTTCCCCCTGATCGCCTACAACGTCAATCTCGAGTCCCAGGACCTCGACCTGGCCCAGCGCATCGCTCGCGAGATCCGTGAGCGTGACGGCGGCATGCCGTGCGTGAAGGCTATGGGGCTGGCGCTCGAGGACGGCGCCGTACAGGTCTCGATGAACCTCACCGACTACCGAGTGACGTCCATGGCCGACGTCGTCGCCGCTATCGGCGAGCGCGCCGGCGCCGCCGGGGTGACCATCCGCGAGAGTGAGGTCGTCGGTCTGCTGCCCCAAGACGCGCTCGTGCAGATGGCGAAGGCGGCGCTCTACGCGACCGGCTTCAGCCGCGAGCAGGTTCTCGAAGCACGCGTTCTGGATACGCTGCTGTGAACGCGCCCGACGAAGGAGCCCCGGCCGGGATGAAGATCGCCGCTATCCGGACGACGCCGCTCGCCCTGCTGTTCAAGGAGCCCTACCACTGGGCGGGGCGCGTCGACCACGCCGCCGCCGTCGTGCTGGTCGAGGTCGAGACCGACGCCGGGCTGGTCGGCATCGGCGAGTCGGTGGCCGCCTTCCCCGCCGACGGTACCGTCGCGGCACTGCGCGGCGTCGCGCCGCTGTTCATCGGCGAGCCCGTGTTCGACGTCGAGCGCCTGGTGACGCGGGCGCGCCATCTGGGGAGCTTCAACCACACCCCGTGGTACGCCGACTTCGTGCTCGCCGGCCTCGAGATGGCGCTCTGGGACATACTGGGCAAGGCCGCCGGCTGGCCGGTCCACCGGCTGCTCGGCGGCGCCGTGCGCGACGAGGTCGACTACTTCGGCTTCGTGCAGGGCGACACCACGGAGGAGCTCGCCGAAGACGCCCGCGGCCTCGCCGCCGCCGGATACTCCGTCATCTACCTGAAGGTCGGCCGCGCCGAAGACGCCGACCTGCGCAACACGGCGGCCGTGCGCGCAGCGATCGGCGGCCGTCGTCTGCGGCTCGACGCCAACTGCGCCTGGAGCGTCCCCGAGGCGATCCACATGATCGGCCGCCTGCGTGAGTTCGAGCCGGACTGGATCGAGCAGCCGACGCCGCTCATGAGCATCGCGGCTATGCGGCAGGTCAAGGAGTCCGTCGGCGTGCCCATCGCCGCCGACCAGTCGGTGTTCACGCCGGCGGATGTGTACGAGATCTGCCGCCAGCGCGCCGCCGACGTCATCGTCCTCTCGCCGCACGAAGCCGGCGGCCTGCTCGCCTTCGGCAAGGCCGCCGCTATCGCCGAGGCCGCCGGCGTGCCCGTGTGCCTGCACGGCCAAGGTGTCTCGGGCATCACCGACGCCGCGCAGCATCACCTCGGCCTACGCACGGCCAATCTCACCGAGGGCAATCAGATCATGCACCAGCTGCTCGTCGAGGACCTCGTCACGGCGCCCGACCTCACCCCCTCGCGGGGCAAGCTCGGGCCGTGGGAGACGCCGGGACTCGGCATCGAACTCGACCGCGACGCGGTGCGTCGCGCCGCGGAGCTCTACGAACGAGACGACAGATACCACCATTCGTGACGTCGCCGGCGCCCGTTGGTGCCCGGCGATCGGTCTGAGGCGATCCAGGGAGGTCGGCCCATGAAGGTCCTCATCGCGGACCAGAAGCTCGTCACCGAGCTCCTGCCGATGAAGGAAGCCGTAGCTGTGATGCGCGAGGCGCTGCTCATGCTCGCCGGCGGCGACGTCGTCATGCCGCTGCGCACGATGATGGCCCTGCCGGGCGGCGACTCCGTGATGGGTCTGATGCCGTCGTACCTTGGCGGTCTCGAGGCCGTCGGCGTCAAGATCATCGCGGCCTTCCCCGCCAACTTCGGCAGCGAGTACGATACCCACCAGGGCGTCGTACTCTTCTTCGACACCGAGCGTGGCCTGCTGCGCGCGATCGTCGACGCGACGTCCATCACCGCGATCCGCACGGCGGCCGTGAGCGGTCTCGTCACCGACCTGCTCGCGAAGCCCGACGCCGGCCACCTCGCCATCATCGGCGCCGGCACGCAGGCGCACACGCACCTGCAGGCGATGCGGGCCGTCCGGCCCGTGCGCAGGGTGCGTGTGTACAGCGTGCCGGCCGAGAGCGCCGCGGAGTTCGCGGAACGCGAGGCGCGGCTCACGGGGCTCACGGTCGAGGCGGTCGCGACGGCCGAGGAGGCCGTC
>JBBQFA010000065.1:0-10356 GCA_038321515.1 Thermoleophilia bacterium
GATCCGCCGCATCCAGAAGTACATCGTGAGCAGGGCCCAGGCCCTCGGCGTCCCGGTCGTCGACGGGCCGAGCCTGGACGCCAACCTGAACGAGGTGCTGGGCACGATCCTGCAGCGGGTCGAGGACCACGGCGGCGAGCCGGGAGCGGACGCCGCCGCGAGCTGACGCGGCCGGGGCTACAGTTCCCCGGCCGGTTTCCGATATACTAAGCAGCCCCGGCGCGTCGCCCTTTGTCGTCGTGCCTCCCGGCCGCGTCCCGGGTCCGGGGACCCCGCCACCGCACCGCAGCCACTGGGAATCTCTTGCATGGTATGACATACTCTGCTCCGGAGCCCGCACGGACTCCGTCTTCCATCACACCATCCACCTCTACTCGCACGGCATTCCTCCGGCGTCTTGGCACTCCGCCACGCAGGGCGATGTCGGGAGTCTCGGGAGCCCATGAGCACTGACGAACAGACAGATCAGATGACGGTACCCAGCGAGCCGGCGGTCGAGACCGCCGTGGCGACGGCGCCCAAGCCCGCGGCCGTGAAGGCGCCGGCGGCAGCGAAGAGGGCGGCGGCTGCCAAGACCACACCGGCAGCGAAGACCGCGGCGGCGGCGAAGACCACACCTGCAGCGAAGACCGCGGCGGCCAAGACCGCGGCGGCGAAGACCGCGGCGGCGGCCAAGGCTCCGCCGGCCGCCTCGCCGGCTCCCGCCCCCGTCGCGCCGGCTACCATTGCTGCTCCCGAAGCGCCGGCCACCACGGCCGCGCTCGAAGCGCCGCCCGCGACGGCTGAGTCTGTCTCGCCGCCGCCGCCGCCGCCGGCCGATGCCGCATCCGCGGACAGTTCGGCCGCCAGCAAGCCGGCCTTCGAGCCCGCACCCGCCGACCGTCCCGCCGCCGACCGACCGCCCGCCGACCGTCCCACCGGCGACGCCGACCGCGGGCAGCAGGGCGGGCAGCAGCAGGGCCAGCCGCGTCAGGGCAAGGGCAAGAACCGTCGCGGGCGTGACAAGCAGCGCCAGGGCGGCGGTGGTGGCGGTGGTGGCGGCGAGCGCAACGAGCCGCGCGACGACCGCCCGACGATCGCCTGCACCGGCATCCTCGACGTGCTGCCGGACGGCTTCGGCTTCTTGCGCACGAACGGCTTCACCCAGGGCGACCGCGACGTCTACGTGAGCCTCAGTCAGATCCGCCGCTTCGGCCTGCGCCGCGGTGACGAGGTCGCCGGCCAGGTGCGCGAGCCCAAAGACAACGAGAAGTACAACGCGCTCCTCAAGATCGACGGCATCAACGGCATCGACCCCGACACGGCGCGCCAGCGCCCCGTTTTCGAGAAGCTCACGCCTCTGTTCCCCGAGGAGCGTCTCCGCCTCGAGACCGACGAGCACGACACGGCGGCGCGCATCATGGACCTGCTCTGCCCCATCGGCAAGGGCCAGCGTGGGTTGATCGTCTCGCCGCCGAAAGCCGGCAAGACGACGATCCTCAAGAAGCTGGCCGCCTCGATCGCCGCCAACAACCCGGACATGGATCTATTCGTGCTGCTCGTCGACGAGCGCCCGGAAGAGGTCACCGACATGCAGCGCTCGGTGATCGGCACCGTGGTCTCCAGCACGTTCGACCAGCCCAGCGAGAACCACGTTCAGGTCACCGAACTGCTGCTCGACCGCGTCAAGCGCCTGGTCGAGATGGGCCGCGACGTGGTCGTGCTGCTCGACTCCATCACGCGCATGGCGCGCGCCTTCAACCTGAACACGCCGGCCAGTGGCCGTATCCTCTCGGGCGGCGTCGACGCCACGGCGCTCTACCCGCCGAAGAAGTTCTTCGGTGCCGCGCGCAACATCGAAGAAGGCGGCTCGCTCACCATCCTCGCCACGGCTCTGGTCGACACCGGCTCGCGCATGGACGAGGTGATCTTCGAGGAGTTCAAGGGCACCGGTAACATGGAGATCCGGCTCGACCGCAAGCTCGCCGACAAGCGCATCTTCCCGGCCATCGACATCGAGATGACCGGCACGCGCAAGGAGGAGCTGCTCATGGAGCCCGCCGAGGCGGCCGCCGTCTGGAAGCTCCGGGCCGTGCTCCACAGCCTCGATCCTTCGGCCGCCATCGAGCTGCTCATCAAGAAGACGCGCGAGACCAAGAACAACGCCGAGTTCCTCAGCGCTCTGATGAAGAACTCGCGGTAGGCACCGGGCCGGCTGCGCGCCTCAGGGCGCTCCTGCGGGAGCTGCCAGGACGCCGGCCTCCCAGATGAGGTCCAGGTCGGGCGCGAACGCGACCAGGGGCCGTGTCTCGTCGCAGTCGGTGCCGGTGAACATGGAGCGATTGCCGATGACTCTCACGGCCTCGTCTACGGCGTCGCCGTCGCCGGAGGCCACCGGGGCCACGGCGAGAAGACAGCTGAGCGTCTCGTCGACCGCGATGTCGCAGATCTCGCGGAACTTTGTGGTCTGTGGCCGGTCGGGCACGGAGGGGAAGTACCACGGCCGCCTGCCGGCGAAGAGGCCGGCGGCGACCGGCCAGGGGGAATCCGGGTAGATCTGCGTCGGCTCCAGGCCTCGCACGTCCATGAGCGGCGCAAGGCCCGACGTCAGCCGGGCAAGCGGCGTGCGCCGATCGGTCATGGCGGTGTAGATGCGCTCCATGGCCCGGAACGCGTCGCGGCCTTCGCTGGCGCTGAACGCCACTCCGTACACATCGGACATGACCTTTTCGTAGAGCGCCGCGATGACGGCGGTCTGGCCCGTGGGCATGCGCAGGAGGTCCTGCTTGCGCAGCCAGCCCCGGTCGCTGGACTGTTCGCGGCAGAGGATCACGTCGATCGACGACTCCAGCATGCCGTGATAGCGGAACGCGCGGGCTCTGGCCTCCGGAGCCGCACCGTCGCTGACGTCACCCGTCCAGTACATGACCCAGGGATGCGCATTGGCGTCGAGGCACAGGTGGGACGCGTACCCGCACACGAAGGAGAGGGCAACGGCTCTCTCGTCCGCAGGCAACCGTACGGCGTTGCCGAGCATGCATCTGAAGACCTCGTCCATCTTGTGCTGATGTGTCAGGAACGCGAGGTCTTGCCGGCTGCGCTGGCCCGGCCACGGATGCGAGTAGAACAGGAAGTCGGGGCCCTGCGCCCCGACCTTGTAGGCGTCGGGCAGAGCGGTCAACGTCAGCGCCAACTCGCCGCGTGGCAGACGCGCTCTCGCGGCCTCTGCCACCTGGTAGTGGGCGAGCATATCCGGCATGTTCACGCCCTCCGGTATCGGAATCGGCCACGCGGCTCCTCCGAAGGCAGGCCCGCGATGCAGGCCCGCCGTTCTTCCCGGATCCACCTCCTGTTCGTGCGTGGAGCACGCGCCACGGAGTTTGGCGCCGGGAACGACTCGAAGTGGCGTGATGGTTCATGGTATCATCCCGCTTCGGCCCATCGCAGGCCGTCCCGCGTCAGCACCGGGTTTGCTCAGAAGGGATCCGTTCAGATGAAGAAAGACATCCATCCGCAGTACGAAGAGGCCACCGTGCACTGCAGCTGCGGCAACACGTTCACCACGCGCAGCACCAAGAAGGAACTGCACGTAGAACTGTGCTCGCAGTGTCACCCGTTCTACACGGGCAAGCAGAAGCTCGTCGACTCCGGCGGTCGCGTCGACCGCTTCAAGCGCCGTCTCGACAAGAAGGCCGAGTCCGTCGCGGCGAAGGCCGAGCCCAGGGCCGAGCCCAAAGCCGCCAAAGCTGAGCCGAAGGCCGCCAAGGCCGCCGAGGCCGAGCCCGTCGCGGCGAAGGCCGATATCGCCGAACCCGTCAAGGCTGACGCCACGAAGGCCTGACGGAGCCGTGCGATGAGCGCCGAGCTCCGCGTCGCCCTGCTGCAGCACACGCCCGACCCGGATCGCGCCGTAGCGATCGCGGGTCGGCTGTGCTACGCGCCCGTTTCGGCCGCCGATCTCAAACAGGACATGAGCGACGACGACGTCGCCAAGCTCGTCCGCATCCTCGTGCGCAGCGGCCATCACTCGGCGCTCGAGCACGCGACCTTCAGCTTTTCCGTCGACGGCGTCAGCCGCGCCTGCACGCACCAGCTGGTGCGCCACCGCGTCGCCAGCTACAACCAGCAGTCGCAGCGCTACGTCACGTTCGGGGCGGCGGACAGCTTCGTCGTGCCGCCCAGTGTCGCCGCCAACGAAGCGGCTGCGGCGGTGTTTCTTCAGGCCATGGAAGACGCCCGCATCGCCTACGACAAGCTCGTCGAGCTCGGCCTCGCCGAGGGCCGCAAACGCGAGAGCGTGCAAGAAGACGCGCGCTTCGTGCTGCCCAACGCCGCCGAGACGAAGATCGTCGTCACGATGAACGCGCGCGAGCTGCGTCACTTCTTCCAGGTGCGCTGTTGCAACCGCGCCCAGTGGGAGATCCGCGACCTTGCCTGGCAGATGCGCGCCGTGGTCAAGGCGCTGGCGCCGAACCTCTTCGAGCGCAGCGGACCCGGCTGTCTCTATGGTGAGTGCCCCGAGGGCAAGATGACCTGCGGCAAGCGGTACCGGCCGGAGGACGTGGACGGGCCGGCCGGCGCGAGCGGGGCCGGCGTGGGTCAGTCCGCCGCGCGCGGCTGACCACGTGCCGCGCGGCCGCCACCTGCCTCTGACATGACTCGTCGCCTCGTCACCATCGCCCTCGCGTTGCCCGCTCTGGCCGCGCGCCGCGCGCAGGTCGGCGGGCAGGCCGTGATCGAGGGCGTCATGATGCGCGGGGTCGACTACTGGTCGCTCGCGGTGCGCCGCCCCGACGGCAGCATCGGCGTGCACCACTGGCCACTCGAGAGCTGGATGAAGCGCTACCCCATCCTCAAGCTGCCGATCGTGCGCGGTGTCGTCGCCTTGGTCGAGTCGCTGGCGATCGGCGTGCGCGCCCTCACGATCTCGGCCAACGAGTCGCTCGGCGAGGAGGAGCAGCAGCTGGGCAAGAAGGAGATCGGCGTCACGCTCATCATCGCCTTCGCCTTCGCCATCGGCCTCTTCTTCATCGCACCCCTCTTTTTGACCGGCTTGCTGCGGCACCAACTCGGTGACGGCTTCACCTTCTGGCTCGTCGAGGGCTTCGTGCGCGTCGGCATCTTTCTCGCCTACCTCGCGATCATCACGCAGATCAAGGATCTGCGCCGTGTCTTCGAGTATCACGGCGCCGAGCACATGAGCATCCACGCTCTCGAGCACGGCGAGGAGCTCACCGTGAGCAACGTAGAGAAGTACAAGACGCTGCATCTGCGCTGCGGCACCTCGTTTCTGCTCGTCGTCCTCGTCGTCTCCATCTTCGTCTTCGCGATCGTCGGCCGGCCGGTCTGGTACCTGCTGATCCTCAGCCGCGTGATCCTGATCCCGCTTATCGCAGGCATCAGCTACGAGATCATCCGCTTCGCCGGCCGCCACGAGACCAACCCCGTCGTGCGCGTCGTCATGGCGCCCGGTCTGGCGCTGCAGTGGATGACCACCAAGCCGCCCGACAGCGCCCAGGTCGAGGTCGCGATCGCCGCGCTCGAGAAGATCATCGAGCTCGAGCCCCAGGACCGCCCGCCGGTCAAGGGTGTGGAGGTCATGGCGTAAGCTACGTCCATGGCCGCCATCGACAACCTCATCACCGAGATCGAGCGCTCCTATGACGAGCTCAACACCCAGCTGGCCGACCCGGACGTGCTCGGCGATCGCGTGCGCTACGCGGATGTCGCGCGCGCTCACGCCGAGTTGCAGCAGGTCCACGAGCTGACGCTGCGCTTTCGTGCGGCGGAGCGGACGGTCGCCGACGCCGAAGGCCTGCTCGGTGACGACTCGTCCGACGCCGAGATGCGTGAGTTCGCGCAGGAGGAGCTCGGCGACGGCCGCCGGCGGCTCGAGGAGCTCAGTGAGGAGATCCGCGTGCGCATGCTCACGCGCGACCCCAACGACTCCAAGGACGTGATCATCGAGATCCGCGCCGGTACCGGCGGCAACGAGGCCTGCATCTTCGCCGCCGAGCTGGCGCGCATGTACACCCGGTACGCGCAGGCGAAGGGCTTTGAGGTCGAGATCCTCTCCGCCAACGAGAACGACGACGGCGGCTACAAGGAGGTCACCCTCGAGGTCAAGGGCCAGGGCGCGTTCTCATCGCTCAAGTACGAGGGCGGCGTGCACCGCGTGCAGCGTGTCCCGGTCACCGAGGCCGCGGGGCGCATCCACACGTCCACGGCGACCGTGGCCGTGCTGCCCGAGGCGAAGGACATCGAGGTCGACGTCCAGCCGAACGACCTGCGCGTCGAGATCTTTCGCGCCCGCGGCCCCGGCGGGCAGAGCGTCAACACGACCGACTCGGCGGTGCGGATCACGCACGCGCCCACCGGCGTCTCGGTGAGCTGCCAGGACGAGAAGAGCCAGCTCCAGAACAAGGACAAGGCGATGCGTATTCTGCGCGCCCGGCTGTTTGACCTCGAGCAGGCCAAGCAGGACGAGGAGCGCGGCGCGGCGCGGCGCGGCATGGTGGGCAGCGGCGACCGCTCGCAGAAGATCCGCACCTACAACTTCCAGCAGAACCGCGTCAGCGACCACCGCATCGGGCTCACCAGCCACCGCATCGCCGAAGTGCTGGAGGGCGAGCTCGACGAGTTCACCGAGGCATTGGCCGCCGAGGACCGGCGCAAGCAGCTCGCGGCGGCCGGCGGGGCCTGAGCGTGGCCGCGCCGGCGAGCGTGGGCGAAGCGCTCCGCGCCGCCGCACAGCGGCTGCGCGCCGGCGGGTCGCGCTCGCCGCGCCTTGACGCCGAGCTGCTGCTCGCCGCGGCTCTCGGCGTGACCCGCACCGAGCTGTTCCGCGGACCGCAGCGGGTGCTCGTCGCCGACGAGGCCGAGCGCTTCGAGGTGTACGTGCGGCGCCGGGAGGCGCGCGAGCCGGTGGCCTACATCCGCGGCGTGCGCGCCTTTCGCACCATCGAGCTCGAGGTGACCAGCGATGTGCTGATCCCTCGGCCCGAGACAGAGACACTCGTCGAGGTGGCGCTCGAGGCGCTCGCCGCCACGGCGGCGGCCCGCGGCAGCGACGCCGCCGTGTTCGAGCCCCTCGCGCTGGACGTGGGCACGGGCTCCGGGTGCATCGCGCTGGCGCTGGCCGCCGAGAACCCGTTCGTACGCGTGGTCGCGACCGATGTGGACGAGGCGGCGCTCGCGGTGGCGCGCCGCAACGCGGCGCGCCTCGGGCTCGAGCGCCGCGTCGACTTCGCCGCCGGCGACCTCCTTGCCGACCTGCCGGCGGAGCAATGGTTCGACGTCATCGTCTCCAACCCGCCGTACATCCCCGGCGCCGAGTACGCGGCGCTCGAGCCCAACGTGCGTGAGTACGAGCCGCCGCTCGCGCTCTTTGGCGGAGACGACGGTCTCGACGTGTATCGGCGGCTCGTGCCGCAGGCCGCGGCTCGGCTCCGGCCCGGCGGCGCGCTCGCTCTCGAGGTCGGCGCCGGACAGGCGGCCGCCGTGCGCGCGCTGCTGGCGGCCACAGACGCGTTCGGGGCGGTGGCGGACCGCGTCGACCTCGCCGGCGTTCCGAGAGTGGTATGGGCGCGCCTGCGAGACGCGTTCGGAGAGCCGTGAGCAGGCGTCTCGAGAAGGCGCGCGCCGTCGTCCTGAGCTCGCGCCCACTTGGCGAGGCCGACCGCATCGTGCGCCTGTTCACGCGTGAGCTGGGCCGGGTCGACGCCGTCGTCAAGGGCGTGCGCAAGACGACGTCACGCTGGGGCGGCCGGCTTGAGCCGTTCAACGTGTGCGACCTCATGCTGCACCCCGGGCGCTCGCTCTACACGGTGACGCAGGCGCAGCTCGTCGATGTGTTCGCGCATCTGCGCGCCGATCGTGAGGCGCTCACTGCGGCGGCGCTCGTCTGCGAGGCCGCCGCCGGCCTGACGCCGGAGCACGAGCCCGAGGAGCGCGTCTTCGCGCTGCTGCGCAACACGCTGCGCGAGCTCGACCGCGGGTTGCGCGGCGCGGCTACGCATACGCCGCTCGTGCTTGGGGCGCTGCTCAAGCTGCTGTTCGAGGCCGGCTATATGCCGGTGCTCGAGCACTGCGCCGCCTGCGGGTCGGGCGGCAGGGCGCTCGGGTTCTCGGCCTCTCGTGGCGGCCTCGTGTGCGGTGATTGCGTGGGCGATACCGTGCCGATCACCCCCGAGGCGATCAGCGCCCTGCGCGACGCCGTCGAAAAGCCGCTCGCCGACCTGCGGGACGAAGCGCCGTCTGACGCCGCGGCGGAGGCGCTTCGCGACGTGCACGCGCTGTACGCCTACCACACGGGGGCGCGACTGCGCGCGATGCACTTCGCCCACGCGGCGGAATGACGAAGGATCCGGGGTTCGTTGTCGCGCGCGCTCACGCGCCAAGCAGAAGAAGGTCGGTGCGGCGCACGTGTCACTGTCGCGCCCGCACCGCGGGCGCTCGCGTCGCCGTTGCGCCGCCCCTCGCCGGCCATCACTCTTGCGACGGCCAGCTGACCGGGAGTGTACCCACTCCGGGCAACGACGGCCATGGAACATCCGTCGAGCCGCCGCTCCCGGCGGCGTTGTCCAGCCGCCGCCCGCCCTGCTAGAATCGGCGACTCCGACCCGAAAGGACCTGTGACCGACCACGCCCGCAGCCGAGCCGTCTCCCGCGACCTCCCCACGTTTCAGCAGATCATCGGCAGGTTGCAGGCCTTCTGGGAAGAGCAAGGTTGCGTCATCATGCAGCCCTACCACACGGAGGTCGGGGCGGGCACCTTCAACCCCGCGACCTTCTTGCGCTGCCTCGACGCGCGGCCCTGGCGGGCCGCCTACGTCGAGCCCTCGATGCGCCCCGCCGACGGCCGCTACGGCGAGAACCCGTATCGTCTCGGCCACTACTTTCAGTATCAGGTCGTGATCAAGCCGTCGCCGCCGGACATCCAGGACGTCTACCTGCGCTCGCTCGTGGCCCTCGGCATCGACCTGGCGGAGCACGACGTGCGCTTTGTCGAGGACAACTGGGAGGGGCCGACGCTCGGCGCCTGGGGCCAGGGCTGGGAGGTGTGGGTCGACGGCATGGAGGCGACGCAGTTCACGTACTTTCAGCAGCTGGGCGGCTTCGACCTCGACCCCATCACCATCGAGCTCACCTACGGCCTCGAGCGGCTGGCGATGTACCTGCAGGGCGTGGACAGCGTCTACGATCTGGTGTGGTCGCGCTGGGACGAGGTCGGCCGCGAAGTAGTCGTGACCTACGGCGACGTCTACCGCGAGAACGAACGCGAGTTCAGCCGCTACAGCTTCGAGGTTGCCGACACGGATCTTCTCTACCGGCACTTTCGTGAGCACGAGGCCGAGGCCGTGCGCTGTGTCGAGGCGCGCCTGCCGCTGCCCGGCTACGACCACGTGCTCAAGTGCAGCCACGCCTTCAACATGCTCGACGCTCGCGGCGCGATCAGCGTCACCGATCGCACGATGCACATCGGCCGCGTGCGCGACCTGGCGCGCCAGGTCGCCGGCCTGTACCTGGAGGTCGCCGGCGACGGGCGCGAGGTCGCAGGCGAAGAGGACGCTGCCGCCGGCTCCGAGGTGGACGCATGAATAGCGACCGCGGGCAGGCTATCGAGCGGGGCGCCGAAGGGACACCGCTCTGCACGCTGCTGATCGAGATCGGCTGCGAGGAGTTGCCCTACAGGACCTGCGAGTCGGTCGTGCGGCAACTCGAGGGCACGGCGGACGTGCCGGGGCTGGCGCGCAAGCTCCTCGACGAGGAGCGCTTGCTCGACGCCGGCGCCACCGTCCGGGCCCTCGTCTCACCGCGGCGTATCGCCGTGATCGTCGAGGGTGTGCCCGCGGAGCAGCTCGTCAGGGTGCAGGACTTCCGTGGCCCCAAGGCCGAGATCGCCTTCACCGAAGATGGCGCGCTGACCAAGGCCGGGTCGGGCTTCGCGCGTTCGCGTGGCGCTCAGGCGGACGACGTGCGCCGTGAGATCGTCGACGGCACCGAGTTCGCCGTCGTCAGAGTGGAGGCCGAGTGCCGCCCCGCCGCCGACGTGGTCCCGGGCGTCGTCACGCGCCTCGTGACGGGCCTGCAGATACCGCGCGGCATGCGCTGGGGGGCGCGGCCGCCCGGCGCCAAGGACTACCTGCGCTTCTCGCGGCCGATCCGCTGGCTCGTGTGCAAGCTCGGCGAAGAGACGCTCGGCGGGGAGTTCTACGGCCTCCCGCTCGGCGATGTCTCGCAGGGCCACCGCGTGCTCGGCGCGCCCGTCGCGATCGCCGCCGCCGAGCGCTATGAAGAGCTGCTCGAGCAGCAGAAGGTCATCGTCTCGCAAGCCGAGCGTCGCCGGCTGATCGTGCAGGGCCTCGACGCCCGCGT
>JBBQFA010000066.1:0-10214 GCA_038321515.1 Thermoleophilia bacterium
CCTTGGTCCCATCGCTTCGGCGCCTCGAGACTCGGCCGCTCACTGCGAGGACGAAAGAGGCGTTGGTCGATTCGATCCTCAACGGCGCGTTCGTTGACGGCTGGCTACCGGCTGAGAACCGTCTCGCGGAGCACATGGGCGTCAGCCGAGCGACCCTGCGCGCCGCCATGCGTTCTCTCGAAGAAGAGGGCATGGTCACGCGGCAGCGCGGCGTCGGTACGCGCATCAACGCGCATGTCGCGCGCTCGCGGCTCTCCCTGAACCGGGCGATCGGTTTCTACGCGCTGATTCAGGAGGCAGGCTTCGAGCCCGCCGTTGCCTTCACGCACATTACATCCGTACCCGCGCCGCCAGAGGCCGAGGATCGACTGAGTTGCCCACCGGACAGCCATTTGCTGAGCATCGAGCGTCTGTTCCTGGCCGATGGCAATCCAGTGGTGCATGTGGTCGAGATGGTCGTGCCGAACGCACTGAACGCGCTGGCCTTCGACAGTGTCGGGCTGGAGCTCTCCATCTTCGAGTTCGCCGACCGCCACTGTCGGTCGGCCATCGATCATACGGTGGTCGAGATCATCCCTATCGTCGCTGCCGGCGACATCGCGGAGCTTCTCGCTGTGGAGGCCGGTGAACCGCTTCTGCGGCTTGTCGAGACCCACTATGGCCCCGGAGGCGAGGCGTTCATCCTGTCCTTCATCCACGTGGTCGACAGGGACCTGCGCTTCTCAGTGGTCCGGCGGCGTTGGTAGGCCGCATGCGCCTCGGTCGCCCGACTCCTCAGCCGCTGGCCGGTGCATCGCATGCACCATGACGCTTTCACACACGACCACAGCCTCGAGGCCCCCACACAAGAGCTACTGGGTCTCGGCCACGGTGATCATCCCGACTTGGAGACGTGGCGGACCGGTCCCTGGGGCCGGTCTTCCTCTATGGGGCTAGCGAGCGACAGCCTTGCTGGCACCGCAGGAAGGAGCTATCAGCATGACCAAGACCGAAGGAGGTTGAGACTTATGGCCGACAAGAAGGCTCTCTCCACAAAGACGCCACATCCGGATGTGAGCCCATGGCGCCGCGTGAGCCGCCGTGGACTTAGAGTTACCCCGTCGTATCCCAAGGGGCTTGGAAAGGGAGGCCTTCCG
Source organism: Thermoleophilia bacterium (assembly GCA_038321515.1). Classification (GTDB taxonomy): domain Bacteria; phylum Actinomycetota; class Thermoleophilia; order UBA2241; family UBA2241; genus CAIXSE01. Next base: position 1,137 of record JBBQFA010000066.1, read on the forward strand.
TGACATCGCTAGCTCTCGAGGTGCTCGACGCGCTCCCGATCGCCTGGCTGACCTGGGCCGACGTCACGGCGGCGCTGGCCACGCTCGCCGACGCGATCGGAGAGGGCTTCGTGGCTCTCACGCTCGGGTTCGCCGCCAAGCCCGCTGGCGTCGGCTTCCTGCTCGGCGCCGTCCTGCTGCTCGCCTCCGGCTCCGTGGTGCCCGTATCGTTCGAGGTCGAGTCGCTGACGGTCGTCTCGCGGATGGCGAACCGAGACTGGAAGATGATGTCGTACATCATCGTCGTCGCCGGCGTGATCGGTCTCCTCCTCGGCATCGCCGGCGTCTACAGCCCGATCGTGGACTTCATCGTCGGGCCGATACTGTCCGGCCTCCTGGTCGGCGTGGGGGTGATCCTCAGCTTCGTCGCGATCGACCTCTTTCGCGAGAGCAAGATCGTCGGCGGCGTGGCGATCGCCAGCGCGATCCTCGGCTACCTTCTCCTGTCGGCCGCCGGGGAGGAGAACGCGGTCGTCTACGCCCTCGGCATCAGCGTGCTCGCGGCCGTGATCGCGGCCCGCTTCACGACCTTCAAGCCGGTCCCGGTCGACCGCTCGCGTGAGCGGCTTGGGCTGATCCCGCTCGGTCCGCTCGTCCGCTTCAAGTTCGTGCGCAACCTCACCATGATCCGCGGCGTGCTGGCGCTGCTGGCCCTACGCTTGGGCACGAGCATCTCGTACACGACGATTAACGCCGAATTCGCCGGCGTCAAGCCCGACGTCGATACGACCAACATCATCTCGGGTTCGAGCGGCGCCGCCTCCGGACTCTTCGGTGGAGCACCACTCGAGCCAATCATCTCCGGCACATCCGCGGCACCGAACCCGGCCCACGCGGGCGCCCTCATGATGGCGATGATGGGCATCCTCCTGCTCGGCGGGTTGCTACCGCGCCTCGTCAAGTGGGTGCCCACAGCGGCGATCAGCGGCTTTCTCGTGCTGCTGGGGTCGTTCCTCGTGATCCCCGACAACATCGGCGGCGTGGTCGCCGCCGGCGACCCCTACAGTGGAACTGCGACAGCCGTGGTGACGGCCGCGACGTTCGACCCCATCCTCGGCATGCTGGCGGGGATCATCGTCCGCTTCGTCACCGAGTTGATCCTGTGAAGCACAAGAAGGGAGAGAGACCATGAACCCCGAAAACGCCGCGCTCCTCGTGATCGACGTCCAGCACGACTTCATCGATGAGGGCGCGCCGGTGTACTGCGTCGGCGGCAAGGAGATGCTGCCCAGGGTGCGCCGGCTGATCGACGCCTGCCGTGACGCAGGCATCCCCATCGTCTACACGCAGGAGGTACACCGCCCGAGCCGCATCGACATGGGTCGTGAGCTCGACGGCGACGAGCCGGACCACTGCATGATCGGCACGCGCGGCGTGGAGATCATGGAGAAGGTGGCGCCCATGCGCGAGGACATCGTCGTGCGCAAGCCGCGCTACAACGCCTTCCTCGGAACCGACCTCGAGTTCGTGTTGAACGGCCTCGGCGTCATGCCCCACGACACGCTGATCATCTGCGGCGACGCGACCAACGTCTGCGTCCACTACACCGCAGCCGAGGCGCACCAGCGCGACTACCGAGTGAAGGTCGTCGAGGACTGCTGCGCGGGCAGCAGCCCAGAGGCGCACGAAGCCGCGCTCGCGCAGATCGAGTACTTGCAGCACGGCTCACGCGTCACGCTCGACGAGATCGAGGACGAGCTCCCCCGCTTCAGGCGCGAGCAGGCGGGCGCGAAAGGACGCTAGTGCACTGTCTCTAAAACCGCTTTACAGCGTCCGACCTTATCGAGGATCGAGTCGCTCGAAGCTGTCCAGATGAAGGGCTTCGGGCCCTCGTTGTGGGCGTCGAGGTAGGCCTGGATCGCGGCGGGAGGCCCGGGACACCCTCTGGGTGCCACAACTGGTAGTAGTACGCGAGAAACCTGGCCACGCCTACAAACGGGGAGGTCCGGGTAGTGGACCCATAGCGTTCCGTTGGACGGCGCCTTCGTCGGGCGCCGGAGGCACGAGGGCGGATGAGCGCGAGCAGAGATCAGCAGGCACCGTCCGAGGGCGGTCAAGGCATCCTCGATGCTTTGGCGACGCCTGTCTTCGCCGTCGACCGCAGCCACCACTACACGGCCTTCAACCGCGCGCACGCCGCCGACCTGGACAATCTCTTCAGAAAGGCCACACAGGATGTTTGCGTTGAGCGGGATCGAGAAGCGACGGAAGGAGGGCCGATCGAGAAGTATGGGCCTTGACGGGAGAGACCTTCGTGAGCGGGTCGACGGTGCGCCGCTACGGCGACAAGGGGTCCTAGCGTTCTGACTCGACTCGATTCGGAATCCTGCTATGGGGAGGAAATGGTGAGACGAATTTTCTTGGCAATCGGGCTTGTGGCGACGCTCGTACTCGTCGGAGTCGGAGCGGCGGTGGCAGGTGGCGCAAAGGATCAGAAGGCTCAGGAGGCTCAGGTGGTCGCTCCGGCGGTGATAGAGATCAACGACCACGTTGTCGGCTTCTACGTCGGGCGCGGCCTGACCGGCCCGTCCGGCGTGCTTCCCGCGGACAACTGGGTCGACTACGGCGCCTGGGACCTCGGCGCGATCAACTACGTCGTCTACAAGGGCGACAGGGCGATCGTCTACGACACGGGCACGACGCTGGAGCTGGGTGAGTGGGAGCGCAACTACCTGACCGAAGAGATGGGGATCAAGCACTTCACGGTCGTGCTCAGCCACTGGCATCTGGATCACATTGCCGGCAACGCCGCGTTCGCCGACTGCGACATCATCTCCCTCAACGCCACTCGCCACCAGATGGCCAAGAACGCCGCCGACATCGCTGCCGGTACCTTGTGGGGGCCGCCGGCGGTGACGGTCGTTCTTCCCAACGTCACGTTCAAGAACAGGCTCAGCCTCTACCTCGGCGATCTTAAGGTCCAGTTCCGCCACTTCAACATCCACAGCGCGGACGGAAACGTGATGTACATCCCCTCGGACAAGACGCTCTACGTCGGTGACACGCTGGAGGACACGGTGACGTACATGGTGGAGCCGGGAGACGTCCCGACCCACATCACCGAGCTGAGGCGCATGCGGAGGATGGACGTAGCGAAGATCTACCCGAATCACGGCGACCCCGACGTAATCAAGAACGGGGACTACACGAAGACGTTCATCGATGCCATGGTCGAGTACGACGTCAACATGCTCAAGAAGGCGCACAAAGCCAGGTACTTGACCATGCCGATCGAGCGGTTCATACCCAAAGCCTTGGCTAAGGGCGCGGTATCGATCTACGAGCCCTACCGGGCCGTCCACACCAACAACCTCAAGCTCATGCACGACTTCTGGAAGCACAAGAGGCTCCCGGTCAGGTTCTAGGCTCTGCCGGTTTCATCGATGCGTGACGGAGGGCGCTGCGTGGCGCCCTCCGTCACGTGGCGGCCCGAACAGCGAGGGGGAATGCTCGGTCGCCCCGGTCGCCCCGGTCGCCCCGGTCGTTTCAGGTCCGCAGGGGAGTGGGCCGGCGGCGCGGTCACACCGCTCGATGGCGTCAGCGGCGGCACCGGCCGACATGCAACGCCGCGTCGGCTGTTCGTGGTGCTCATCTCCTACGCGAAACGGTGCCGCCGCACCGGCGGTATCGTTGGGACTTCAAGTTTCTTCCTGGTCTCAAGTGTTCGGGCAGGGGCAGGGCCGCCGTTTGGAAGAAGCTCGGGGACTGAGTGCTCCGGTCGGCCAAGTGCCGACAGCTTGCCGACGAGCCGCTTCAAGACAGCTCAGTACGCCTGAACACAGCTCACCACGAAGCCGGCTCGAAATAATAGACTGTGCAGAACAATCGCCGATAGTCGGCTATAGCCCGACACCCCCCACTGACGTCTGCAAAACCTCCATCATCGGTTCAACTCCGATCGCCGCCTCCAATTCCCTGCATCCGCTCTTCCCGCAAGCGGTCGGTATCGAGAACTCGCTCCGACCCCGTGCTTCCCGCCGAGTCCCCGCTGCCGGGCTCGCGGAGGCGCGATATGCTCGCCGAGGCGCGGTTTGCCCGCAGCGGCTGAGTTCTGTTTAGTAGACCCGGCAACGTCCCCCGGCCGGCAGAGGCTCCCCATGGCATACGTTTATCCCAAGGCCTATTTCGGCAGCGGCATCGAGCCCATAGCGGCCGCGACGCTGAGCATCACGAGCGCGGCCGTGCTCTACGGCCTGAGTGTCTACACGGTCCTGCCGGTGACCATCACGCCCGAGGGGGAGGCGCTCGCCTTTCGCCTCTCGGATCACTACCGGCGACTGGTGAACTCCGCCCGGATCATCGGGATCGACACCTTTGAACCGGCCTGGGACGAAGCGCGCTTCGTTCAGGCCGTCAGCGAGGTCGTGCTCGCGAACGAGGTGGCGGAGGACGTCTTCGTCCGGGTGAGCGTGCACGTGGACGCAGAGCTGCCGGGCACGCGCTCGCGCGGCATCAGCACCCTCTTCAGTGTCTTCGTCTACGGCGCGGAGCCCATCCTGCCGCTCGACGGCGCGCGACTGAAGACCAGCGTGTGGCGACGCATCCCCGACTACGCCATCCCCTCGCGCGCCAAGGTCAACGGCGCCTACGTCAACTCGGTGCTCGCCAAACAGGACGCGATCGATAGCGGCTATGACGACTGCGTGTTCCTCGACGCCGCCGGGCACGTGTGCGAGCTCAGCGCCGCCAACCTCTTCATCGTGAGGGACGGCGGGCTGATCACTCCCAGCACCGCCACCGACATCCTTGAGGGGATCAATCGCAGCACCGTGCTGCTGATCGCGGAGCGCCTCGGGGTGCCGACGCACGAGCGTGAGGTGGATCTCACCGAGCTCTACATCGCCGACGAGGTCTTCGCCTGTGGCACGTCGACCTACGTCACGCCGGTGATCGAGGTCGACGCCCGCGTTGTCAACGGCGGCAGCATCGGCCCTGTCACGGCGCGGATCAGGGAGCAGTATCACGCCGCGCTCAGAGGCGAGGGCGCGGCCAACGAGCACTTCGTCACGCTGCTCTGACGTGACCTCCCACGGCGCTCGTCTGCTCGTCGTCGCTCCACTTCGCATCGAGCGTGCGGCCGTGCGGCGCGGACTTCCCGAAGCGCTGGTGCTGTGCTCCGGCATGGGCGCCGCCCGGGTGCGGGCCGCAGCGCTGGTCGCCGCTCGCATCCCGGCAGATGCGCTCGCGGTCGCCGGGTTCTGCGGCGCGGCCGCCGCAGGCCTGCGCGCCGGCGATGTCGTGGTCGCCAGCGAGGTGCGAGGACCGGCGGGCGTCACCGCTTGTGCGAGTGGATCTCTCGTTGCCGCGCTCGCGGACTTGGGGATCGAGCGCATCCATCTCGGGCCGGTGGCGTCTGTCGACCACCTTGTGCGCGGCGCGGAGCGCGGGGAGTGGGCCAGCGCGGGCGCGCTGGCCGTCGACATGGAGTCGGCATGGTTGGCGCCGGCAGCGATGGGGAGGCCGTTCGCCGTGCTGCGGGTCGTGCTCGACACGCCGGCGCGCGAGATCTACCGGCCGCTCACTACTCTAGCCGGCGGCCTCGCGGCCTGGCGGGCGTTGCGACGGGCGGCGCCCGCCCTGGCGCTCTGGGCTCGGGCGTGAGGTAGGCGAAGCGCGTTGCCACCACCGCGATCGGGCGCCGAGACTGGCGCCCGGCGAACGTCAGTAGACGATCACCGGGGTGCCCATGGCCGCGAAGTAGTAGACCCAGGATGCCTCGGGCATCGGGAGCCGCACGCACCCGTGGGACGCCGGGTAGGCCGGCACGTCGCCGTAGCCGTGCAGCCCGTAGCCGCCCGTGAAGAAGCTCGCGTAGGGCATCCACGAGCTGTAGGTGGCGGACCAGTAGCGGGTCGACTTCAGGTAGACGTTGTGGGTCCCCGTGACCGTCGCGTATCCAGGCTTGCCGGTCGAGCAGTGGACGGCGCGCACGAGCGTGCCGTTATCCACGCACAGGGCAACGCCGAGGCTGCGGAACACCTGGACGTAGTGACCGCCGAACCCCACGGGACGCGGGCTCGGGGCCGACGCCTTCTGCAGGCGGCGGCGCGTCTCTACGCCGGCGACGCCGTCACGAGCGAGCCCGGTCCAGGCTTGGAACGCCATGATCGCCTGCGAGGTCCGGTAGTCGCTCTTGCCGGTCACGGCGCCGGTCGGGAGGTAGTGCAGGGTGATGAGGCGACGCTGCACGTCGGCGATGGTCGGCAGCGGCATCGTGGTGACGGAGAGCCTCGCCGTGCCCTTCTTGCGTTGCACGTTGCCGGCGAGGTCGGTCGCGGTCACGACCCAGGTGTACTTCCCGCTCTTGAGCGAGGCCCGCCAGGTGTACGTGTGCGCCTTGTTGAACGAGACCCGGGGGATCTTGAGCCGCTTCACCGTCTTCCCGCCCTTGACGATGGCGATGCTGACGGATCCGGCGCCGCTGGTCGGCTTCGCGTCGTCCACGCGGTACGAGAACTTCGCGTTCGACCCCGCGTACGTCTTGACGTTGGCGAGCGCGCGGCAGACGGGCTTGCTCACGTCGATGTTGACGTAGCCCGTGCGCTTGGCCTCGACGTTGCCGGCCCAGTCGGCCGACCAGTACTTGACGACGTGCGAGCCGGGGGCGGCGATGGTGAACGGCGCCGTGTACGTCTGCTTCGCGGCGCCGTCGAGCTTGTAGTACGTGGCGGCGACGCCCGACGCCGCGTCGGTGGCGCGCAGGGTGACGACCTGGCTCGTGTGCCGCCAGCCCTTCGTGGCCTTGGTCTGCAGGCCGGTGGTCGTCGTCCGCGGCGCGGAAGAGTCGATGATGCCGCCGTCTTTCGTCGTCAAGATCGTCCCGCCGGAGCCGGCGACGGCGCCGTGGCGGGGGTCGCCGAACGCGACGGCGGCGAGGTCGTTCGCCGTGGTGGCGGTCTGGGCGGTCCAGGTCGCGCCGCCGTCCGCCGTGCGCAGGATCGTGCCGCCGGCGCCGACCGCCCAGGCCTGCGACGTGTCGCCGAAGGTCACGGCCGCGAGGTCGCGGCTGCTGCCGGAGGTGCGGATCGTCCACGTGGCTCCGCCGTCGGCGGTGGTCACGATGGTCCCGGCGGCGCCGACGGCGGCGCCGTTCGAGCCGCCGGCAGAGGCGACAGTGCGGAGGTCCTGGACCGTGCCCGACGTCCGCGGCGCCCACGTGGTGCCGCCGTCGGTGGTCGCGAGGATCGTCCCGCCGGCGCCCACTGCCCAGGCGGTGTTCGCGCCGCTGCAGGCGACGCCGGAGAGGTCGAGGGTGCTGCCCGAGGCCTGCGGCGCCCACGTCGTTCCGCCGTCGCTGGTCGCCAGGATCATCCCGCCGGCGCCCACTGCCCAGCCGTGCGTGGCGTCCGCGAACGCGACGCCGCGAAGGTCACTCGTGGTTCCGGACGTCTGCGGCGTCCACGACGCGCCCTCGTTCTGCGAGACGAGGATCACCCCGCCGGCGCCGACCGCCCAGCGATGGCCGCCGGCGAGCGCGGCCAGGCTGACGAGGTTCTGTGCGGTGCCACTCGTGCGCGCCTGCCAGCCGCCGGCCGCGAGCGCCGCCACGGGCAGGAGCAGGGCAAGGCCGAAGGCGGCGAGTGCTATCGCTGCTCTCGAGACTGCTGTCCTGGTGCGACTTCCCTGGTGCACGACGGCCCCTTTCAGTGGCTTGAGCGTCGGCGCGAGTCCGCGCCGGCCGGGTTGCGAGGCGGGCCGGGGCCGGCCGCGACGCATTCGTTTTCTGGCACCATGATAGCGCGCCGCCCGGTCGGAGCCCACCGGCGCCCGAGGAGCGTCTTCGCCCCATCGGGGACCCGTGGGACAGCCTCGGTGCTCGGCCCGAGGTGAGGCGGCGGATCCCTAGCGGGTCCGGGTGATGCGAGCCTGGTTCCTGCCGGTGGTCCCCGCCGTGCGGCCGACGTGCTACTCGGCGTCGAAGAAGTCGAGGTCTTCGGCGGCTAGCTCCCCGGTGGCCGTGATGCGCAGCAGCCGGCTGACCGCCTCGACGTCGAACGCGTCGGGCTCGAACGTGCCCGGCCCGTAGACCTCCTCGTACCAAAGGGCCTGATCCTCGTGCTCCTCATGGCGCGGATCGGCGATGGCCTCCAGGAAGACCGTGTAGCCGTAGACCCCGCCGACATCCTCCGGAGGGCAGGCGCACGCGCCGTCGAGGCAGCGCGGGTAGAACACGCCCTCCGTGGCATCCGCGGTCGCCTCGACGCGCACCAGGTGACGCCACTCGTCACCGAAGTCGTAGGTGTAGATCAGCTCCCGGTGGCCGTCGGCGAGCGCGTCCGCCAGGGTCAGTTCCTGCTCGTCCTCGACCTCGGGGCCGTCCCCGTCGTTCAGCTCCGGTCCGCCGACCAGCCGGTCACCGAAGCCGAACATGTGCAGGTGGTAGTCCTCCCAGCCCATGGCGGTATTGAGAAAGGCATGGAGCTGCGCGAAGCTCGCGCCGGCGGGTACTTCGATCTGTCGCCACACGGCCGGCGCGGTCTCCATGAGGGTGATGGTGAGGCGCGCGATGCGGCCGGCGCCCTGCTCTGTCGCGCGCGCTTCCGGGACCAGGCGCAGCTGGCCGTGGTCGGTGGCGCGAGCGGGCGGGGGCGGCGCCTGAGCCAGCGGCGAAAGGCCGCTCGCCGTGTCGCCGCCCGGCACGGCTCCGTCCCGCACGGCGCGGCCGAGCCGGTTGGCCGCCTGCCCCGCCTCCTCGGCGCGGCGGATCGCCATGCTCTCGGGGATCAGCTCGTTCTCGGCGCACCATATGGCGAAGTCCGCTGCCATCGCGGCGGCGAACATCGACGGGCCCGGCTCGTCCGGGCGCTCCAGCACGCGCACGCTCTCGACGAACGCCGGGGCCAGCGCGACGGCCTGCAGCGCGCTGAACGGCGCCCGCCGCGCCGCGCCCGCCTTGCCCGACGCCCTGCCTCGCAGCGCGGCCGCCTCGCCGTCGAGGAACGTCGACCAGGCCTGCGCCAGCAGGCGTATGTCCGGGCCCGCGTCGCGCACGAGCAGCGAGGCGTCGTCGGCCAGGTAGCGCGCGAACGCCGTGGTGGC
>JBBQFA010000067.1:0-10196 GCA_038321515.1 Thermoleophilia bacterium
CGAGCCGAAGACGATGATGCGCAGCGGGTCGAAGCCTCTCACCAAGCGCTCGATGGCTTCGGGCAGCTTCTCGATGGCCGGCGCTAGCGCAGCTTTCACGGGTACACCTCCGGTTGGCGTCCGTGCCAGTCTACTCCGGAATGCGCGTGACGCCGGCCCATCCTGCCGTCGAGCACGGCCTCAGGCTCACGCGCGAACGTCCGCGGGGCCAACGAGGCCGGCGACGACGTCTTCGTCGGCCCGGGCGTCGTCTTCACCGACGACCCGCACCCCATGGGCTGCCCGCGCTACCAGGACTGCAAGGGCGGGCCGGTCGTGCGCCGCCTCGCCCGCATCGGCGCCAACAGCACCATCTTGCCGGGCGTCACCATCGGCGAAGGCGCGCTCGTCGGCGCCGGGTCCGTCGTCGTGCACGACGTACCTCCCGGCGCCGTCGTCGCCGGCAACCCGGCCGTGGTGATCAAGCAGGTCGCCGAGCTCACCTGCGCGCCCGGCTTCTTCGCGCGCCCCTACAGCTGGCCGCCATACTCCGAGCCCGAGCCCTACGACCCGGGCGAGGCGTGCGACGAGGTCATCGACCACCTGCGCGTGCCCGAGCGCTAACGCCCGCCGACGCCGGGCTGAGTCGTCCGCGCCGCGCCGACGGGCGGGGGGCGGGGCATCTACAAAGCGCCCTATTCAAGCAAGCGTACGGTTGGACACACCGTTGCTTGAATAGCGCCGATCGACAACATGGCGCCCGCCCAGCACGACGCTCGCGCGTCGCACGAAGTCGTCTCCGGCCATTCACCGGGTCACCGACGACCCGGGCGAGGCGTGCGACGAGGTCACGCTGGCGCCGGGAGCCAACTCGGAAAGGCGAAGGGCTGCCCTCAAAGCCCGCACATCAGCCTGATGAGCGAACCATCATAGGCGTCGAACTGGGGGACTTGACCTGACGTGGCATGGCGTTCAAGACGGGACGCCGTCCCTGCAGATGCCCCGAGGGGGGTGCGTGGCCCTTCGAGCAGCTCGTCGCCGCTCCAACGAAGCCGCGGCGGGGGCCCATGCGGCGCGCCTCGTTCAGGCAAGCGTACGCTTGGACGTGCCGTTGCTTGAAGAGTGCCGATCGACACACGGCGCCCGGCGCGCAGACGGGACTGGTCGAGAGGCCAGGGCCTGCATGGTGGGGGGAGTGGGCCTCCTCGACGAGGTCGGGGATCAGGCCCGGCGAGTCCCAGAACCTCAGCGGAGCGCCGTCACAAGCACGCGCCCATCGTGGTCGGACGGGAGTAGCGCCGCTCAGGCGGCGCGGTCGTGCGGGCGCCGACGGAAGAAGCCGCGCACGTAGCCCCAGAGTATCTCGAAGCCCCCGGGATCGTGCGTGATCGAATAGCGGTCGTAGGGCGGCAGCCCCGGGATATCGCCAAGCCCCGAGGGCGATTCGGGCGGCCCGATGGGCTCGTCCCAGAAGGGATCGCGCCGCTCGGCATCAGCTTTGCGTGACGAGGTCTTCATGCGTGCTCCTACAGTAGCAACTCGGTGACGCGCACTCCAATGATGATTGTACCCGCGACAAGGCCCAGCAGACCGGCGGAGAGCAGCCCACTGAGTCGGGTGAGGATGCGCTGGTTCGACCTCAGGACATCGAGGGTGCCGCGCAGCAGTTGCTCTTGGGTCGCCTGCACGGGCGCCGCCAGATCTGATCGCGCCAGCGTGCGTGTAGAGGGTGTGGCCTCAAAGCCCTGCCCCAGAGAGACCATCAAGAAGATGACTGCCGACGCGAGGACGAAGATCGTGCCACTGGCCTGCAGGAGGCTGCGGGCGTCCGTCTGCGCAGTGCCGGCGGAAATGGCCACCAGAACGGCCGCGAACGCCAGCAGGCTCGCGGCGCGAGCTCGGTACGCGTCGAGCGTGGCGAACTGCTGCAGGTAACTCTGGCGGGCGTAGCCGAGGATGATCTGAAGACTGTCCGCGGGCCCGGTGTCGTACTCGCCGTCGTGCTCGCCGTTCGGCCCGGCCGGTGTGTTCCGTGCGCTCATGGGTGCCAGCGTACCGTGCCGGCGACGCGGTGTCTGCGGTGACATAGCCGCCGGCGTGGTGACATTGACGGCGTCGCCGGGTGGACGTTGGCGCGCGCAGCGGGGCATATGCCGCGCGCCTCATTCAAGCAAACGTACGGTTGGACGTGCCGTTGCTTGAAAAGCGCCGATCGACACATGGCGCCCGGGCGCGCAGACGGGACTGGTAGAGACGCGAGTCACGTGGCTACGGGACTAAGGCGCTCGCGAGCGGGGCGCGCCGGCACGGTGAGCGGCAGGCGCAGCGGCAGCCGGGCGCTGCTGCTCCGGCGAGCCCGCGGTGTGTTCGTGCTTGCCCTTGTCGTCAGAACCGTGGCCGCGATCCTGCTCGACCACCGGTTCTGCCCCCACCCGTCGTTGGGGCCTCATACGACGTGATTCGGATACCTCTACGTCACCGAAGCACGCCGGGAATCGTCGACCTCGACGGGAGGTGCGACGCATCGCGCGTAGGGCAGCCATCGCATCGCGGCCACGACCTGCGCACGAAGTTGTCAGGCAGGGAGGCCGCGGGTATAGTGCTTGGCGAGCGACTGAGTTGAGACGCGTAAGCGCCTCATGCGGGGCACTAGCCCCGCCTCAGGCGCTTTTTCTTTTCCCGGACGGGGGGGTCCGATGTACATCTGCTACGTGGACTGGCGATACCAGCTGACAGATGCCCCGGTCAAGAAGCGCCAGCCCTCCCTCTGAATCAACGCGGTGAACGAGATGCACGCGATGCTCAGCTGGGCGCACACCCAAGGGATCTTCGGTCTGTTCTCCGACCCGTTCTGGCCCTCGCCGGTGACGACAACGGCCCCTCGGATCTGCGCCACGGCGGACACGGGGGTGTCAGGCCGTCAGCGCCTGTTCCAGCTTCGGGAGCTGGTCGAAGCGGATGTCGAGGTAGTCGGTCATGTCGAGCGACGAGATGGACTTCGAGTAGTACGCATCCAGCACCGCGTCTACGTAGGAGCGACCGAGGTCGCGGACGTGCACCACGTAGAACGACGGGCCACCGCGAGCCTCGCGTCTCTTCTGACGTTCGCGCTCCGTCGCCCGATCGTAGAGCTCGTCGATCTCAGCCTTGATCTCCCTGTAGAGAGCCCAAGACGTCCGCCCCAGGGCCACAAGCCTGAGAAGGACCGCCTCCGGGCTGGGACCAAAGTGACGGCTGACCTCCTGAAGCTCGTCAAAGTCCCACCGGTGGCCGTTGTCAGCTGCCTGGACCGTATGGTCGCTGAGGAAGGCGCGTGCGGGCATGAATGCGGCAGCGGCGACCTCGTTGCAGTAGCGCTCCGTGCCATCTTCACGGTGGCCGGGATGGCCCTGTGCCTGGTGGAGATCACACAGACCGCCCGAGCTCAGAGCAAGATGCGCCAGCTCGTGGAACAGCGTGAAGAGCCGAGCGCGTGGCGCGTCGCTGCCATTGAGGGCGATTACCGGGAATGGCCATTCGGCGACGGAGAATCCCCGCATCTCCTGCACGGAAATGCGCATGGTCTGCACGACGATAATGCCCTGAGCCTCGACGGCCTGGAGCGCCGTCCTGAGAGCCTCGTGTGGCAGCGCCCAGCTGGCGGACGGTACACGGACGAGACCGAGCGCGTCGCGCAGCATGCGACCGGCCGTCTCCGCATCGACGTTCGGGCGGATGCGAAGGCGCGCCTGCGCTGCGGGAGAGTGGAGGGATTCTGGCGCCAGCTCAGCCAGCTCGAGCAGCACTTCTCGCTGCGAGATCGCGCGTTTGTACTCTGCATGAAGCCGGACCGACCATGGCGCGCCGCCGGCAGCGCCGAGACGCCGAAAGTCGCGCATGGCATCAAAATCAGTGGGAGGGTCGGAGAGCAGCAGAACGGCGAGCGGCCGACGGTACCTGGCCGCCGTACTCCGAGCCCGAGCCCTACGACCCGGACGAGGCGTGCGACGAGGTCATCGACCACCTGCGCGTGCCCGAGCGCTACCGCCCGCCGACGCCCGGCTGAGTGGCCTCCAGCGCCCGGCTGAGCGCCCTCCGTCGCCCGGCTGAGTCGTCCGCGCCGCGCCGACGGGCGGGGGGCGGGGCATCTACAAAGCGCCCTATTCAAGCAAGCGTACGGTTGGACACACCGTTGCTTGAATAGCGCCGATCGACAACATGGCGCCCGCACGACGCTCGCGCGTCGCGGCGCGCGTCTGCGCCTCCGTGGTGGTACTCTTTGCTCATGCGCAGACTGGCCGACATACAGCTTCGATCTGCCGATCGGGCTGCCATCGTCGCCGCTTCCGCCATGTTGAGGGAGCGCTTCCCCGTCAGCAGCGTCTACCTCTTCGGTTCGAAGGCGACCGGGCGCGACGACCAGGAGTCGGACATCGATCTCCTCGTGCTGACGTCTCGGCCGCTGCCGTGGCGAGAGCGCGACGCCATCACCGATGCGTTGTTCGACATCGAGACGGAGTTCGATGTGGTCATCAGCACCTTGGTCATCGACGAACATGAGTGGCTGCACGGCCCCTACCAGGTGCTCGCGATCCGCGCCGAGGTCGATCGCGACGGGGTAGCCGCGTGACGAGTGATCAGGCACGCTCAGAAGTCATCGCCTGAGCCTACTATGCATGCTTCTACGCTCTCAGCGCCGTGTTGTTGGCGGAGGATCGCAGGTATGCGAAACACTCCGGCGTACGGGCCGCCCTACATCGTCAGATCATCCACACTGGGCGGCTCGACGCCTCCTGGGGGCGCTTCTATGACCGCGTCTTCGAGAACCGTCAGCGCGCCGACTACCAGGAGCTCGTGGTCTTTGAGGCGGAACAGGTCCGCGAGTTGTGTGGGCAGACTCGTGGCTTCGTGGGGGAGATGCGCCGTCTTCTGAAGAGCGCTCCCGAACGCTGATCCGTCGTCGCCGGCAACCCGGCCGTGGTGATCAAGCAGGTCGCCGGGCTCACCTGCCCGAGCGCTACCGCCCGCCGACGCCCGGCTGAGCGCGCTCCGTCGCCCGGCTGAGCGGCATGCGTCGCCCGGCTGAGTCGTCCGCGCCGCGCCGGGGACGGGGGCGGGGGACGCGGTATAGACAAATCGCCCTTTTCAAGCAAGCGTACGGTTGGACACACCGTTGCTTGAATAACGCCGATCGACAACATGGCGCCCGCCCAGCACGACGCTCGCGCGTCGAGAAGCCTGGGGTTCGTGACGACGCTCATGTGTTCGATAGCCCAAATGTTGACCACCTGAGGGTGTGCCCCGGGGTGGACGTTGCTCGTCACCTCTTGAACCGCCCGCGCCGGCCGCTATGGTGGTAGTCCTGCGTGTCATACACCTTGAAGATGGCGAGACGGTGCACAACGCGTTCTTTGACCGCGATTTCCGGGAGTGAGCCATGCGCGTCAAGTACTTTGCCGACACCGACACCGCGCTGGTCGAATTCGCCGACGGCCCGACGGGGATGGACGAGTTCTCCTACCAGCGCCTCCCCTCCGCGGTCGGCACGTAGCACCTGAGGCCGATGCACTGCGCTGACATCAATTGTTGATAATGGATATACTGGCACATGTACCAATTACCAAAACGCAGCGCATACTGGAGGTGAGCCATCATCCCGCAGCCACCCATGATCCCCCGCACCATCGCGGCAGCGATGCGCTCCGGCCTTGGCAGGCCGGGCACCGCCATGATCCTGTACGGGGCGCGGCAGGCAGGCAAGACGACGCTCATCGAGCATCTGTTGCAGGACGTGCCGGACGCCATCAGCTTTGTCGGCGACGACCTCTACGCGCAGTCGCTGCTCGAGCGCCACGAGCTGGAGCACCTCAGGCGGCTGGTGGGCGGCGCCACGACCGTGTTCATCGACGAGGCGCAACGCATCGACGACATCGGCCTCACGCTGAAGCTGCTGGTGGATCATCTGCCGGTCACCGTCATCGCCTCGGGCTCGGCGTCGTTCGAGCTCGCCGATCGGCTCAGCGAGCCGCTCACCGGCCGTAGCCGCACCTTTCACCTGCACCCCTTCTCCTGGCAGGAGGTGGCGCAGAAGTACCGTGCCACCGCACCCGAGACGACTCTGGAGGAGATGCTGCGGTTCGGCATGTATCCGCAGGTGCACACGCTCCAGAGCACGCAGGAGAAAGAGGAGTACCTCTACGACTACCTGAGCAGCTACCTCTATCGGGACGTGCTGGCCTTCGAGCAGGTCAAGAAGCCGCGCAAGGTGGTCGATCTGCTGACGCTGCTCGCCCATCAGATCGGCAAGGAGGTGGCCGTCTCGGAGCTGGCGGGCGGCCTCGGCCTCAGCCCGAAGACGGTCGAGGGCTACCTGGATCTGCTGGAGAAGATGTTCGTGCTGGTCAATGTGCGTGGCTTCAGCCGCAACCTGCGCAAGGAGGTCACCAAGACCTCGCGCTACTACTTCGCCGACGTAGGCCTGCGCAACGCGCTCATCCGCTCGTTCGTGCCGCTCGCCTTGCGCGGCGACGTCGGCGAGCTGTTCGAGAACTGGTTCGTCATGGAGCGCATCAAGCAGGCCGGCAACGCGCGTCGCTTCCCGGCGTTCTACTTCTGGCGTACCTACGACCAGCACGAGATCGACCTGGTGGAGGACATCGACGGCAGGCTCACCGGCTTCGAGTGCAAGTGGTCTGCCACGTCTCGGGTCAGGCCGCCACTCGACTGGCGGCGGGCCTACCCGGACGCCGGCTACGAGGTGGTCACGCGAGAGAACTGGCGGCGCTATCTGGAGCCCGGCGCATGAGCGAGGAGTGTGGCCTGGAGCTGCTGATGCGCACCACATTCACGATCGAGTCCGACGTGCTCGCCGCTGTCGCGCTCGACGCCGGAGCCGGGGGACGAGGCATATGCAACGCGCCCTTTTCAAGCAAACGTACGGTTGGAAGTGCAGTTGCTTGAAAAGCGCCGATCGAACACATGGCGCCCGGCGCAAGCCGTCGCTTGTCCGCTTCAGTCGCGGCGCCGATCGGCGATTAGGCTGCGATCTCCCCGATATCAACGCGCTCGTGCGCCCTGCGCCACGAGTTCCCGGCGCGTCTTGCTCAACGTCAACCGGGTGATGTATTGATGCTACGATGAGGTCATGTGATGATCCGGCACATGGAGTTGCTGATGCGCACCACACTTACGATCGATGGCGACGTGCTCGCCGAGTTCAAGCGCGTTGCGGCGGACACGCACCGCACTCTGAGCGGCGTCATCGAAGATGCCCTGAGGGAGCAGCTCGCCCGGCGCCGGGCCCTCGCGCCCACCGCCGGCGCCGACCTGCCCGTGGTTCGCGGCGGTTCGCTGCTGCCCGGCGTCGACCTCACCAGCAACGCCGCCGTGGAGCGGCTGCTGGACGACGGCCTGCCGCTTGAGCGGTTGCGCTGAGGTGCTGCTGCCCGACGTCAATGTGCTCGTGGCCGCTCACCGCGAGGCCTCGCCCAAACACCGGGAGGCTCGCGAGTGGCTGGTCTCGGCCCTCGGCGAGCGGGAGGCCGTGGCCTTGTGCCTGCCTGTCGTCTCGGGCCTCATCCGAGTGAGCACCAGCCCCAGGGTGTTCACCCCGCCCAGCACGCACGAAGAGGTGTTCGGCTTCATCCGGCACCTCGCCGGTCATCCGTGCACGACCTGGGTCAACCCCGGCCGGCAGCATCTGCCCCTCCTCGAGGAGCTATGCCGTTCGGGCGACGCTCGCGGCGACCTGGTGAGCGACGCGGTGATCGCCGCCCTAGCGCTCGAAGCCGGGGCCACGGTGATCACCTACGATCGCGACTTCGCCCGATTCGGCAGGCTGCGCTGGCGCACACCCGCCGCGTAGGCGAGGCGTACAGCGGGGGTTGTGGGACGTGTGCGCACACGCTGCGGATTCGTCGACGCCGGCGTGCCGGGGGCGGGGGACGGGGGTCGGGGCGGGGGACGGGGCGGGGGACGAGGCATATGCAATGCGCCCTTTTCAAGCAAACGTACGGTTGGACAGACCGTTGCTTGAAGAACGCCGATCGACAACATGGCAGCCGGACGACGCTCGCGCGTCAAGAAGCCTGGGGTTCGTGACGACGCTCAGAGCTCCAGTTGCTCGTCACCCCTTGAATCGCCTCAGCCGGTCGCCCTGATCGTCACGGGCCTCGGTGAGCGCCAAGGCTGCTTGTCGTCGTCAACCCGCGTAGGCTCCAAACGTCTCCCTCGTTTACTGTATGCAGCCTTGCGGATACCATGGCAGCATGATCATACTCGACGGGAGATGAACGTGGCACTCACCATCAAGAATGCGGAGGTCGAACGGCTCGCCACGGAGGTGGCGCAGCTCGCCGGCGAGTCCAAGACGCAGGCCATCAAGGTGGCCCTCGAGGAGCGGCGCCGGCGCCTGGCGAGTGGCATCGATCCGGCGGCTCGGTTGGCCCAGGCGCAGCGCTGGCTCGAAGAGGAGGTATGGCCGCACGTGCCCCCGGAATCGCGCGGCCGACCGCACGACCCCCATGCCGACGACGAGCTCCTGGGCTACGGACCAGACGGCGTATGATCCTCGACGCCTCCGCTATCGTGGCGGTCATTCTCGGCGAGGCCGAGGCGGCCGCACTCACGCCCATCCTCGTGGCGAACGCACCCACTGCCGCCGGGGCTCCCACTCTGGCGGAGGCGGCCATCGTCCTGCAGGCACGACTCGGCCCCCGGGGGCTGGCGGACCTGCGCGGGTTTCTCGTGGAGTTCGACGTCCACGCCGTCCCCTTCGGCGACGAGCACTGGCGGCAGGCCGCCGGGGCCTTCGCGCGCTACGGCAAGGGCCACCATCCGGCTGCTCTCAACTTCGGCGACTGCCTCACGTACGCGGTCGCGAAGCTCTCGGCGATGCCGCTGCTGTGCGTCGGCGACGACTTCGCGCGCACCGACCTCGAGCTGGTGCCGCTGACCACCGGGTGAATCGCCCGCATCGGCCAGGCGTGCATCAGCGGCCGCGGATCCTCGTCGCGAGGCCTACGTTCGCCATGCGGCATGGGGCCGCGCGCCTCCGTGCCCCGGCGTCGTGGTCCGTTGAGGTCTTTCAAGCAGACGTACGTCGGGTAGTACGTTTGCCTGAAAGCGCGGCGCGGACACATGATCGCCCCTGCTCCTGCAGGGTAGGGCGGGGCAGGGTAGGGCGGGGCAGGGTAGGGACGGCTCGGCGCTCGCAGCTCCCGCAGCGACTCTGCGTGCAGCGACGAGCTCGTGGGCCTCGGCCCAGACGGTCCGCCGAGGTGGGCCGTGTTTCTCGACACCTCAGCCCCCACCTGCCTCCTCGGCGAGGACCCACGACGCCTCGACGCCGCACTCCGCCAGTAGCTCCTCGAGCGTGATGGGCGGCGCGGGGCCGGTCTCGCGGTCCTCCGCCTCCAGGCGGCGGGTCGCCGCCGCCATCTCGACCGTTGCGGCCCGGCGCTCCTCGTCGAGCAACTCCTCTCCGCGACTGAGCACCTCAGCCAGAGGAATGCGGCTGCCCAGGGGCACGTCGAGATCCCCGGCGACGACTCTCGACAGGATCTGATGCTCGCGGCGCAGCCGCTCATACACGACTCGCGGCAGCATGACCGTTACGATGCGACCACGCTGCGTAACGTACACCGGATCGCCGGATGTGGCGGCGAGCCGCACCACGCCGGCGGCGTCCTGACGCAGGTCTGAGATGGGGACGATGACCGGTGTGCGGTCCACGGGCCTCCTCGCGTGAGACAGACGGTGCCACGAATGGTAGCAGCCCGCGGCGTGCGCGACGAGGGTGTCAATCGGCCCGGGCGGGTTACAGTTGCCGACACGCGGCCTGGGCGACGCGCGGCCGGAGACGGGGTGCGGCCGGGGCCGGACGACACGCGGCTGGAGCCGGAGGACACGCGGCTGGAGCCGGACGACACGCGGCTGGAGCCGGAGGACACGCGGCTGGAGCCGGGCCGGCCGAGGTCGGCGGCGGGCCGGGGGGCCGGCCGGAGGACGCGCGGCCGGAGCCGGGGGCACCTTGTCGCGCCGCGATTTCAAGCAAGCGTACGCTTGGAATCACGCTTGCTTGAAAACCCTTCAGGGAACATGTCACTGCGGCACCGACGAGCGCGAGCAGATAGCGGGCGGAGCGCCGAGGCTCACCGGGCGGAGCGCCGAGGCTCACCGTCGCAGCGCAGGGAGGTCCCGCCCTCCGGCCCGGGCCGGCCCGCCCTCCGGCCCGCCCT
>JBBQFA010000068.1:0-10173 GCA_038321515.1 Thermoleophilia bacterium
GCGCACCGACCAGGGCGCCTCGTCGAGGCAGAGGACGCCCTCGGCCGCGAGCCGCTCCACGAGCGTCGCCGCCGGCATCCCCGAGCCGTGCGTGCCGGCAAAGACCATGTTCGTCTGCACGGTCGCGAGGTCGATGCTGAGGCCGGGGAGCGCCGCCAGCCCTTCGGCCAGACGGCGCGCCCGCCGATGGTCGTCGGTGAGCCGCTCAAGGTTGTGCCGCAGCGCGTACAGACCGCCGGCGGCGATGAAGCCCGCCTGGCGCATGCCCCCGCCGTAGATCTTGCGGGCACGGGCCGCCAGGCGCAGCGTCGCGGCGTCGCCGACGAGCACCGAGCCGACCGGCGCGCCGAGGCCTTTCGACAGGCAGATGCTGACGGTGTCGAAGGAGTCGGCGTACTCGGCAGCGCCCACGCCGCTCGCCGCCACGGCGTTGAAGAGACGGGCGCCGTCGAGGTGCATCCTGAGGTCGTGCCGGTCGCAGAGCTCGCGCACGTCGCGGATGTGTTCGAGGGGCAGTACAACCCCGCCGCAGTGGTTGTGCGTCTGCTCCAGGCAGACGAGACGCGTCGGCGCGTGGTGCACGTCTGCGTCGGTGTGCACGTACTCGCCCATCTTCTCGAGGTCGAGCGTGCCGTCCGGCGAGTCGAACACGCGCAGCTGCACCTGACTTAGCGCCGACGCGGCGCCCTGCTCGTAGAACATGATGTGGGCCTGGGCGTGCAGGAAGACCTCGTCACCGCGCCGCGTCAGGGCGCGGATCGCCGCCTGGTTGCACATCGTACCGGAGGGGAAGTACAGACCGGCCTCCTTGCCGAGGAGCTCGGCGGCGTACTCCTGCAGGGCGATGACAGTAGGGTCGTCGCCCAGCACGTCGTCGCCGACCTCGGCGGCCAACATCGCCGTGAGCATCTCCGGGGACGGCCGCGTGACGGTGTCGCTGCGCAGGTCGATCGTGTCCATTCGTTCTCCTTCACGAGGTCAGGTCGAGGTGGGGGATGAGGCCGGCTGAGTTGCAGCGCCGCGTCTCGGCTCGGCGCCGGCGCTGCGCGCGGCCGGTGGCCGCGTGGCAGGTACCCACGATGCGCTGGTGAGGCGCCGGCCCGAAGTGAGGCGGCGCTCCCCGCCGGCGGCCCCGGCGAGCACGTTCCACAGGCCGATCAGCGAGAGCCCCGCTACGAGCAGCAGCACCCGTGCGGCCGGAGCCGGCGTCCAGTACATGGCCACCTGGTCGGCGACCTCCTGACCGAGCATGAAGTCCGAGGGCCAGTGCAGAAAGAACTGTCCGTCACGCCGGCCGGCGAACTCGACGCCGGCGTTCTCCAGGGCGCTCGCCTGCTTGCCGGGATAGTCGACCCAGATGTGGTCGAGGCTCATCCGCAGCTCGTTGGGGATGCCCTTGGCGGTGAGGATGCTGGCCAGCACCAGCGCGCGGCTCTCACAGTCGCCGCGGCCGGCGCGCAGAGCCTCGGCCGTGGTCGGGAAGTACCAGGGGACGCCCGCCGACTGCCAGTCGTAGGCGTATGGCACCTGGCGGTCGAGAACGTATGCCTCGATGCGCTTCGGGTCGTCGGGGAGGCGTCTCGCGAGAGTGGCGACCGCCGCAGGGTCGATGACGGGGTGCACGGTGTGGCGCACGCTGCGCACCAGCAGGCTCGGGTCAGGGTACAGCACCACGACGACCCAGCTGAGGGCGAGGAAGAGCAGCACGAGGCGTGGGAATCTCATCGACTCATGATACCCGCCGCCGGAGACGGTGCATCCGCCGAGTGCGCCGCCGCGATATACTCTGCGGCGATGAACGGCGACAGACCCATGCTCCTCAAGCGGGTGACCGCCGTCCTCCACGCCCGGCAGTACGTCGTCTTTTTCGCCATCGCCCTTTTCGCGCTGGACGTGGGCGTGCCCCTGCTCTCCGCCTGGCTCTACCGCGGAGCGGCGTTCGCCGAGCTCCTCACGAACAAGTGGGGGCCGTTGGCCGACGCCGTGGCCGCGCGGAGCGCCGTCATCGCCGGGGTGTTCGTCGTCTACCTGCTGCTCAAGACCTGGCTGCGAGCGGGCTACGTGCGCTCGCTCACCGGGCCCTTCCACCTGGGCCCGGCGAACCGCGGGCAGTTCGCGCGCCTGCTCGGCCTCGAGCTCATTCTCGAGCTCATCGCCGCGGCGGCTGTCGGTGCGGGCATGCTCGCCGGCGAGAACGTCTCCGTCGCCGGCGTCATGGTCATTGTGCTGCTCGCCCTGTACCTCGCGACCATCTACGCCGACTACATCGTCATCCTCGCCGGCGTGGGGCCGATCCGCGCCATCGTCCTCTCCGTGCGCACCGTACGCGTTGCCCTCCTGCCGTCGGCGCTCATCCTGCTCACCGTCACGATGGTCGGCGACGCGACGTCGCAGCTGCTGAGTGGGTCCGTCACCACGAGCCTCGGGCGCGCGGCGCCCATGCTCCTCGTGCAGTGCCTGGTGATGGGCGCCGTGGTGTTCGTCGCCGACGTCGTGCTGATCGTGCTCTACCTGAGCGCCCTCGAGAGCGGGAAGCTCGCGCCCCGCACAGGCCGACCCTCACGTTCAAGTCGAGGGTGATGGTCGGGCACTGAGATTGTCACGATGCGGGTGGTCCGGCTCGAGGTCGCAGTTCCCTTCACTGGCAGCGGCGCAGGTCGTGCTGAGGCTGACGCGATGAGTGGTCCCACGCCGCCGGGTCCCATTCGCCGGGTCCTGGTGACGAGTCTCCACGACAAGTTGCTACAGGGGGAAATGACGCACTTGGTCTTCCCACTCGCCGGCGACACTGCATTCCGCCAACAGAAGAATGTCGGCAATGGCTTGCGCGATCGGAACAGATTGACTCACGGCGAACACGCCAGGCATCGGCAATCCATTCCGAACCCGCGCGTAGGCGTGTGCGGTCATCGTGCTGACATCGTGCGTCAACACCACGCGCCCCTCCTGCGCCGCCCACTCCAGAATGTGCGGGTCTGTTTCTCCGCCCAAGCCAACATCTTGCGCCCGGACAACGGCGAGGTCAGGATTCCTCCGCAGAACGCCGCGCAAGATGTCGTTGTCGAAATCCTCGTCCGCCAAGAAACGCAGCGGCGCGCTCACTACGACTTCGCCTGCCGCGCCAGCAGACGGTCGCGGACACCCTGGGGCGGAAGGCGTTGCTCATTCTCTTGACGCACCTGCGCGGCCAGCGCCTGGCGCTCTTCGAGATACTCGTCCATCTCGGCGCGGTGCCAGAGGTAATAGGTGATCACCGCATAGATGTCGGTCAAGTTGAGCGCGGGGTATTTGAACAGGATCTCCTCAGCCGCGGAGCCGCTGTTGAAGGCGCCGATGACGGTGTCCAGGCGCACGCGCGTTCCCGCTACGCGCAGAACGCCATCGTCATCCATTTTGCATGGTGCCGGTTGCGCCACAAACGCATCAGTGATCATTGCCTAGCCTCCCTTCTCTCGTCCCGTGCATTCTACGACAGCTCAGGCGGAGTGTCGCACGAGCGAGCGGACGAGCGCATCGGAGGCGAGCGCGCGGACGCACAACGCGGAAGGGGCGTCGAGGCGGCGTTTGCGCCCCACGCCGCCCCCCGCCCCGCTCGCTGGTGATCGCTGCTTCGCGCCGACGATAGCTGCATGACCTTCGCCTTATATGCCCTACCTTCATCGGCAGGAACCCTGGCGAGCTGCAGGTGCCGCATACGAATTCCGCTGGAGTTTCGCGAGACCTGTGGCCGGCGACAACCCGCTGCACGGGGCAC
The DNA here is from genome assembly GCA_038321515.1 of Thermoleophilia bacterium. GTDB lineage: Bacteria > Actinomycetota > Thermoleophilia > UBA2241 > UBA2241 > CAIXSE01. Next base: position 3,755 of record JBBQFA010000068.1, read on the forward strand.
GCCACCGACGGCCTGCCGCCGCGCCGGGCGATGTAGTTCTCGACCGTGCGCGTCGAGACGTGACCCCAGCGAGTTCCATCGTTGTCCTCGACGGACCCGATGTGTACATGCACCCGGATCCGCAGCGGCGGCTGCTCAAGCAGCATGGCCGCCACCCCCGGGGGCAGCGGCCGCAGGCGGATCTGCCCCGTGCGCCGGCCGAAGAGGGGAGCGCGGGACGAGACGGCCTCGCGCTCCATCATGCCGACGTGCGACCCGCAGAGGACGACCATGAGCCGGGAGCCCTCGAGCACTTCGTCCCCATAGGGATACTCGTCGATGACCGGCAGCCGGCGCACGTCTTGGAGCGCGACTGAAATCCGCGTCACGCTCCGCGGTCGCTCACCCGGCGCAGCGCCACCAGAGTGGCGCGCATGCGCGCCACGTAGACCAGGGCCGCGCATTCGCCACGCTGACACGCGGCATACATGGCACTGCGCGACGAACCCGCGAACACCTCGAGCCAGCCGCACGAGTCGACGACGTTCACACGCGGTCCGCGTCGTCGCGCCCGACGTCGGTGTCGAGCCCGGGCAGCGACCCGGCCAGATCATCGAGCTCCCTGACCCGCACGACGTGGATCACACCGTCGAAGACGAAGAAGTCGAAGAGCTGTCCGGGCTCGAGGTCGAGTTGCTCGCGCGCGTCCGCGGGAATCACGATCTGGTACTTGCTGGAGAGTCTCACCTGGGTCATCGGCGGCCTCGCTGGCACGGTATCGTCCATCGGTACGTTCAACGATACCCCTGTCGATACCCTCCTCCCACGTCGACCGCGGATCAGCCGCTTGCGCAGCTCGACCCTGCCATATGCCGAGAGTAGGCATCGCGGCAGGGCCCGGCAACGTCCATCTTCTCGGACAGGCCGCCGACGTTGTGGTGGTGCGGCATTGTGGTGGCCGGCAGTCGGCAGCCCAGGGGTGAGGGTCGTCCCCGGGCTTCGCTCAGCCCGTCAGCTCGGGTACGCCGGGACGGTCGCCGCCGGCAATGGCGAGGTCGCTTTCGGTCTACGCGAGCCGGCGCGCGGCGGCGGCCTCAGCCGGCATACAGCTCCCGCCCCTCGCGAAGGGCCGCGCGATAGATGTAGCCGGGCGCGTCGCCGTGGGCGAGGATGTCCGACTCGGTGGCCACGACCAGATCGACCGGCGGGCGATCGCTGCCGAGGCGCCCGTAGAGAAGGCGCGCTGTCTGGCGCCGATGCGCGCCATCGGGCATCACGATGAGAAGATCGCTGTCACTGCCCGGCTGCAACTGGCCCCGGGCCGCCGACCCGAACAGGACGACGCGGCGTGGCCGCACTTCGGCGACGATGCGTCTCACCAGTTCATCGAGGATTTCCTGCAGGGCCGCCATACCGCCTCCTTGGTCTGGGTCCTACCCTACTCCCACTCGATCGTGCTCGGCGGCTTGCTCGAGATGTCGTAGACGACGCGGTTGACCTCGGGCACCTCGTTGATGATGCGCGACGAGAGCGTCTCGAGCAGTTCGTAGGGCAGGTGCGCCCAGTCGGCGGTCATGGCGTCGTCGCTCTTGACCGCGCGGATCGCGATCGGGTAGCCGTAGGTGCGCTCGTCGCCTTGCACGCCGACGCTACGGATCACCGGCAGGATCGCGAAGCACTGCCAGAGCTCGCGATAGAGCCCGGCCTTGCGGATCTCCTCCTGCACGATCGCGTCGGCGCGCTGCAGCACGTCGACGCGCTCGCGGTCGATCGCGCCGATGATGCGGATGGCGAGGCCGGGGCCCGGGAAGGGCTGGCGCCAGACGATGTGCTCAGGCAGCCCCAGCTCCTCGCCCACGGCGCGGACTTCGTCCTTGAAGAGCCAGCGCAGCGGCTCGACCAGCTCGAAGTCCATCTTCTCGGGCAGGCCGCCGACGTTGTGGTGGCTCTTGATCTTGGCGGCCTGGCGGGTGCCGCTCTCGATGACGTCCGAGTAGAGCGTGCCCTGCACGAGGAACCTGGCGTCGGTGAGCTTGCGCGCCTCCTCCTCGAAGCAGCGGATGAACTCCTCGCCGATGATCTTGCGCTTGCGCTCGGGCTCGGTGACGTCCTTGAGCTTGTCGAGAAAGCGGTCGCTGGCGTCGACCGCGACCAGCGGGATGCCGAACGTGCCGGAGAACGTCGCGACCACGCGGTCGGCCTCGCGCATGCGCATCATGCCCTGGTCGACGAAGACGCAGGTAAGGCGGTCGCCGATGGCCTTGTACATGAGCAGCGCCGCCACCGACGAGTCGACGCCGCCGGACAGGCCGAGGATCGCCTTGCTCTCCCCCACCTGCTCGCGGATCGCCTTGATCGACTCCTCGATGATCGAGGCCGCCGTGAAGGTCGGGGCGCAGCCGCAGGCCTTGTAGAGAAAGTTGCGCAGCACGTCCATACCTTTGGGCGTGTGCACGACCTCGGGGTGGAACTGGACGGCGTAAAAGCCGCGCTCGCGATCCTCCATCGCGGCCACGGGAGCGCCGCTGCTGGCCGCCAGCACCTCGAAGCCGGGCGGCGGCTCGGTGATGCTGTCGCGATGGCTCATCCAGCACTGCTCTTCTTTGCGCAGACCCTCGAGGATCAGCCCCGGCTTGAGCACGTTGAGCGTCGTCTTGCCGAACTCGCTGAGGCCGGTGCGCGCGACGGTGCCGCCGAGCTCGAGCGCGATGCCCTGGGCTCCATAGCAGATGCCGAGCACGGGAACACCCAGTTCGAAGATCTCGGGGTTCACCTTGGGGGCGTCGTCGACGTAGACGCTCATGGGCCCGCCGGAGAGGATGATGCCCTTGGGGTCGAAGGCCTTGATGCGCTCGATGGAGGCGTCGTGCGGGATCAGCTCCGAGTACACGCGGCACTCGCGCACGCGGCGCGCGATGAGCTGGCCGTACTGCGCCCCGTAGTCGAGCACGAGAACGGTGTCGAACCCCTTCGCTACCGGCGTGCCTGGCGCCACGGCGTCTCCTTCTGTCGTTGCGGTCCGGGCTGAGCGGCCCTCGCGGGCGGCCTCAGCCCATCGTGCGTCGGGCGGCGTCAGCCCATCCCGACGTCCTGCTCCTTCTGCAGCTTCTTGCCCTCGGTCATCAGCGACGGCGCGACCATGACCTCGGCCTTCTGGAAGGAGCCGAGCGTCTCGTAGCCGCAGGTCGCCATGCTCGTGCGCAGAGCGCCGAAGAGATTGCGGGTGCCGTCGTTTTCGTGCGCCGGGCCGAGGAGGATCTCTTGGAGGGTGCCCTTCTGGCCGGCCTTGACGCGCGTGCCGCGCGGCAACTCGGGGTGAAAGGTCGCCATGCCCCAGTGATAACCGCGGCCGGGCGCTTCGCTGGCCGCGGCCAGCGGCGAGCCGATCATGACGGCGTCGGCGCCGAGGGCGATCGCCTTGCTGACGTCGCCGCCGGTGCGCATGCCGCCGTCGGCGATGACGTTGCAGTACTCGCCTGTCTCGAGCACGTGCTGGACGCGGGCGGCGGCGGCGTCTGCGATGGCCGTCGCCTGCGGCACGCCGATGCCGAGCACGCCGCGCGTCGTGCAGGCGTGGCCCGGGCCGACGCCGACGAGCACGCCGACGGCGCCGGTGCGCATGAGGTGCAGCGTGGTGGCGTAGCTGGCCACGCCGCCGACGATCACCGGCACCTCGCACTCGGCGATGAACTTGCGCAGGTCGAGCGGCGTGACCCTGGTGCTCACGTGCTCGGCCGAGACCACGGTGCCCTGGATGATGAGCACGTCGAGGCCGGCCTCGAGCGCGACGTGGTAGTACTCCTGCACGCGCTTCGGCGTGAGAGAGGCTGCCGCGAGCACGCCGCCGTCCTTGATCTCCTTGACGCGCTTCGCGACCAGCTCGGCCCTCACGGGCTCCTTGTAGATCTCCTGAAGGATGCGCGTCGCGGTTTCGTTGGGCAGGCCGGCGATGCGGTCGAGCTGCTCGTCGGCGTTCTCGTAGCGCGTCTGGATGCCCTCGAGGTTGAGCACGGCGAGGCCGCCGAGCTTGCCCATGGTGACGGCGAAGGCGGGGTCGACCACGCCGTCCATGGCGCTGGCGAGGCACGGCAGCGGCAGCGTGTGCGGGCCGAAGGTCCAGGTGATGTCGACGTCCTCGGCGTCGCGGGTGCGACGGCTGGGCACGATGGCGATGTCGTCGAAGCCGTAGGCGCGGCGACCCTTCTTGCCGCGGCCGATCTCTACTTCCATGCCGTCCTCCTCAAGGGGGCGCGATGCGACTTAAACAAAAGACCCGGGCACGGACGTGCCGGGGTCTCTGGGCTCTGGGCTGTGCTTCTGTGTGAGCTTGCTGTCTGTCGTAGCAACGTCGTTCGACTCTACCAGCGGCCCGGAGGAGGGTCAACACGCCCGTACGTGGCCGGGGCGGGCGTCGGTCCGAGCAGACCGCCACCCGCCCCTTTGAAGGCCGGGCAAGGCAAATAAGCGTGTGACGTGATCGGTGCGCCGCCTCCTTGTGAGAAGCTGAGAGAGGCCCCGCCTGACCGGCTGTCGGAGCCCCGTGGGGCTCTCTTTCGCATCTCCGCAAGGTCTGGCGGGATCTCATCCTGCACTAGAAAGAATCGACCGCCGGATTCCCCCCCGCGATAGGCACGGAGTCCCGAATGTGCCGGGGGAAAGGAACGGGCGCGGAGGTCCTTCGGCCCCGCGCCCACACCCGAACCCACCACATCACCGCGCGCGCCACACCTCAACGTCAATGCGTGGCCAGCGTGATGGTGATCGTGCTGGTGTAGGAGCCGGCGTAGTCGCCGGCGGCGACGGCCAGTGTCCAGGCATCCGCTGGCGCCGCGAACGACCACGTGCCCATGCCTTGCCCCGAACCGAGACAATCGACGATCTGGACCGGCGTGCCATCGATCTGCGTGGCGGCGTGAAGGAAGCCCGGTGCCACTCCGCCGCCTTCGCTTTCTGCGGCGAACTCGGGAGCCGTAAGCGATCCGAGCCGCAGATCATGCCCGGGGCTGGTCAAGTTCTCGAACTGCGTCGCCTGCAGGGTCACCGACCAGCCGACCCCGGTACCGCGCGCGTCCGTGATGACGAAGCTGGGAGCGCTGGAGAACCCCGTACCCGTGCAGAGAGCGGACTCGCCACTCAGGACCCCGGAGAACGTACCGACCGACAGGGGAGTCGAGATCTTGACGTCACCACCGGCGAGGGTCGCCGATGTCGTGCTGGCCTCTGCAGTCCCGACGAACGCCATCCCCACGGGCCAAGCGACGACCGCCACAGCGAAGGTGCACAGCAGCAGTACCGCTGAGTTCCGCCACCGGGCCATCGTCCTCGGACAGTCCACACGCACCTCCGGGCACCGACGCTGACGACGTTCGCGGAGGATCGTATTCCGCTGGGGAGAGCACCGCAACCCGCGGGTGATGCGAAAGGATGCTCGACCTGATGCCGGCGCGGAGACTCTGCGGCCCCCGCGCCCGTAGACACTACCTCGGTTCCGGCCGCCGCCGGCGCAGAAGCGCGACGCCCATGACGAGGACGATGAGCACGAGCCCGCCGATGAGCCCGTAAATGAGCCATGGCGTGCCGGCGCCGGCTGCCTTGCCCGGCGTCACCAGACGGTCGGCCAGCGCCTTCGTCTCCGTGCTTGCCACGGTGTACGGCCCCGACCAGGTGGCGGTCTTGGCGCCGTCCGCGTACTTGATCTCGACCTGCGCCTGATAGGTGCCTTCCGCAGGGTCCGTCTTCCACATCACCGGGTAGTCGGTGCTCGACTGCGGGATCATGTCGCCCAGCGAGATGTCCGCGGTGAAGTTCTGGTCCGGCACACTGAGCGTGCCCGTCCCGCTGGTCGGGGCCGTGCCGTCGCTGTCGATCGCCACGAGCACGTACATGCCGTCGGGGCGCGCCTCCGCCTTCACGCCGGTGATCTTGAGATCGGGCACTGCCGGCCCCGGAGTGGTGACGAGGACCGTGAGTACCATGCGCGTGACCATGGTGATCTTGGTCGTCGCCTTGTCGCCGCCGCCCGAGGAGCCGCTGGTGGTGGCGGCCGCCGGCTCCCAGATGGCGACGCCTCCGAGATGGACGCCGGACGTCACTTCCGCGGGCACCCGCACCACGAACGGCACCTCCGCAGTACCCCCCGGCGGCACATCGACGCTGGTCTGCGAGAGCTCGACCCAGCTGCCGACCACTTTGGGCGCCTTGCCGCTCTCGGTGTAGGCGACGCCTCCGAAGACCGCCGAGGCGCCGTCGCAGGCGGCCAGACGGATGGTCTTGACCTTGTCGGTGCGGTTGATCAGGAGCAGCGTCTGCGCCACTTCTGCGCCGGGATCCGCGTCGAACTTGAAGAACCCCAGCTCCGCGTTCGGCGAGCCCGGCAGTGGCCGCGCCTCGAACCCCGTACTCGTGCTGCCCGCGGCGACGGCCGCTGCTGGGAGAAGGAC
>JBBQFA010000069.1:0-10163 GCA_038321515.1 Thermoleophilia bacterium
GGCGGGAGCGGCAAGAAGGCGCTCGGAAAGGGCCTCGGCGCGCTGATCGGCGAGGGCCGCCTGCGCGAGCTTGCGACGAGCGACATCGCCGTGAACCGTCGGCAGCCACGCCGGACCTTCTCGAACGAAGAACTGCAGGAGCTGGCGGCCTCCATCCAGGCACTCGGCGTCGTGCAGCCGATCGTCGTGCGGCCGCTCGCGACAGCAGGCGCTCAGGACGGATTCGGCGGGGCGACGCCGGCCTCACCCGGAGAGGCGCCCCCGGCCGCCGGCGACGCGCCCCCGGCCACCGGCCCTCGCTTCGAGCTGATCGCCGGCGAGCGGCGCCTGCGCGCCGCGAGGCTCGCCGGTCTCGAGCGCGTCCCCGCTCTGGTGCGGACCGCGGACGACATCGCCTCGCTGGAGATCGCGCTGGCCGAGAACGTCGCCCGCGAGGACCTCAACGCCATCGAGGAGGCGTACGCGTATGCGGCGCTCGTCGACGAGTTCGGCCTCACGCACGAGCGCATCGCCGAACTCGTGGGCCGTAGTCGCGTGGCAGTGACCAACCTGCTGAGGCTGCTCGACCTGCCCGACGACGTGCAGGCGATGATCGAGAGCTGTGAGCTCAGCGAGGGGCACGGGCGGGCGCTGCTGGCGCTGCCCGACCACGGGGAGCGCCGTCGGGTCGCTCGCCTGGTGCTGACTCAGGGCCTCACCGTGCGCCAGGTCGAGGCGCTGGTGAAGCGGCTGGGCGAGGACGGGCCGGATAGAGCCGCGCCTGCGGCGCGGCCGGGCGCCGGCCCCGACTACACGGATCTCGTCGACGAGCTCTACGGCGTCGTCGAAGCGCCGGTGCGCATTCGCAGCGGCAAGCGCGGCGGCACCATCCAGATCGCGTTCAAAGACCGCGCCGAGCTCGAGCGCCTGGTCGCGCTGCTCCGCTCGCTCGGGGGTTGATCGAAAGGCCCTTCGGCCGTCGCCCCGGCGGAGCCGCCTGCGGCGCTCCGCCCTATCCTGGCCTCAGGGCGTCCCGCGTGGCGCGATGCCCGCGTCCGGCGTGAGCGTGACGCCCGGCGTGGGCGTCGGCGGCAGGGTCGTCGGGTACGGCGTCGGCACGCCCGTGGTCGTCGGATAGGGCGTCGGCGTCGGGTACCCCGTGACCCCCGGCGTCGGTGTGGCCCCCGGCGTCGCCGTAGCGGCCGGGAGCGGCATGGCGTCGGTCGGCGCCGTCTGGCCGGACGGCACGAAGACGATGGTCCCGCTCGCCAGCCTGTAGAACGAGCCGAGGAGTGTGCCGACGCCCTCGACTTCGCCTCCGGGCTGCGTGTCGAGCTTGGTGATCGTGCCTCCCTCTTTGACGATCACCTGCATCTCCGGCGTGCCCGGGTTGGTGACGATCGTCATGTTCTCGTTGGTCAGCAGGCCGCTCAGACCGGCAGCCGTGAGGGCCGTGACGAGGAGACCGACGGCAAGCACGATGCCCACGTAGAAGAGATTCACGAGACCGTCGAGCGGGTCGCCGTTGCGGTCGGCCGTGCCGACCCGCCGCCGGCGCATGTAGCGCAGGCCGTTCTCGGGAGCGCCCATGACGGTGCCGAGGTTGCGCAGGATGGGGCGATCGTCGGCCGCGGACATGGCCGCTCAGCGACGCCGAAGAGGGCCGCCCCTGCCGCGGGGCGGCGGGTCGTCCGTGCCTTCGGGGTCGACCGGGCCGAGGCCGGCAAAGGGGTCGTCGTCGCGCGTCCAGTCCATGCTGGGGTCGTCGAACGAGAGGCCGGCCGCGCCCTCGGCACCATCCTTCGCCTTGCCATTCCTTGCGCCGGCCGGCGCCCCGCTCCGCCCGCCGTTTCCCGTGCCGCCGCCGCCGCCGGGGGCGACCGGCAGCAGAGGCTCTTCCGGGGTCTCGGGCAGGGTCACGACGATCGTCTTCTCGGCGTCGGCCTCGGCGATCTCGTAGGCGATCTCCCCGTCAGCGTCCCACACGCCCGTCTTGGACAGCCTGCGCCCTGACTTGAGCCGGACGTCCGTGCCCTCGAGCAGCTCCAGTAGATATTCCATGTCGGAGATGTCCTGAGAGTACATGCGGTCGCGGACGATGCTGATCACGAAGGCGAGCCCGCCGATCAGCAGGCCGATCACGGTGACCGAGAACGCGGTCGTCAGGTTGACGGCAAGCTTCTGCGTGTTGCCGCTCGCGAGGCCGATGAGCGCCGGCGACAGGGGGATCAGGGTGCCCATGAGGCCGAGGATCGGGCCGATACGGACGAGGATACGCGTCCGCTCGAGGCGCCGGATCGTGTAGAACTCGTACTCCTGCAGCAGCTTGAGTGGCTTGGCCGCAAGCCGCTCGGTCTGGTAGTTGCGGATCAGGTCGTAGAGAAAGCGGACGACGACCAGCGAGTAGGTGTTCTCCTGCAGATAGCGGTAGGCGGTGCGCGGCTTGCCGTCGAGAAACGCCTTGCGCGCCCTGAGCGCCCTGACCTCGAGCGCGTCGAGGTCGCGGTAGCGGAAGCGCAGCCACAGTTCGTAGAGGAACACCCCGAACTCGACGAGCACCCACACGAGGCAAAGGATCGCCGCGATGAGCACGGGCCAGAGAAGGATCCTGGAGACGTCGTAGATCAATTGCTGAAGGTCGTTCACCCCGGGCTCAGCTCCGTGACGAGGGCTTGGTCAGATCCTTGGACTTGGCGAGCGTCTGCTTGAAGCGCTCCCAGGCGCTGCCCCCGCCGGTCAAGACGGCGCCCTGGCTGGCCCCGCCGAGGATGTCTTCGCGGCGATGCAGGGCGAGGTAGGAGATGGCGGCGCCGATCGGCAGCATGGCGAGCAGGGTACCACCCACGAACCCGCCGGCACTACCGCCGCCACTGGCGCCGGCTCCGGCAGGGCTTGCGGACGCGCTCGGTGACGGCATCGGCGAACCGGTCACCGGCTGGCCGCTGGTGCTGGGGTACGGGCTCACGCTGTCGTAGGGGTACGGCGTGACGGTCTGGTACGGCGTCGGCGTGATCGTGTCGTAGGGCTTCGGCGTCGTCGTGTGCGACGGCGTCGGTGTGTAGGTCGGATACACGGGCGGGAGCGGCGTGTACGTGGGGTGCACCGTCGGTCGCGGCGTCGGCGTCGCGACGTCGACCGTGAACTTGCGCTCGAGCACCTTGCGGTTGCCGGCGTGGTCGACGAGCTCGATCCTGTAGGTGTGGGCGCCGTTCGGGACGCCTTTGAGCTGAAGGCGCAGGCTGTAGTTGCCGATCCTCGCCGGCCGGCTCTTGTTGACGTTGTCGACGTACACTCGGCAGGCGGTCGGCTTGATGCCCGTGCCCTTGGGATAGAAGTCGGTGTACGTCGCCCTGATGAGCACGCTTCGCGTGTGCTTGAACTTGGTACCGTTCTTCGGCGAGGTGGAGCGGACCTGTGGCCGGAACGCGAACGGCTTGTGGGCGCCGCCGACGTTCTTCGGGTACTCCGAGAAGCTCCTGCGGCGCATGGCGAGGAGCGCCCAACTGGCCACGGCGAGTGGGCGCTCGCTCACTTTGGCGGTGAGCCGGTACGAGCCGTTCTTCTGCAGAAGTGCGCCGAGGGCGTAGACCGCCGTGTTGCCGACGGTGTAGTCGCCGACCCTCCAGAACTCGTCGTCAGGATGCTCGCCCAAGGCGAGGATCGCCTGGATGGCGGCCGAGGTCGCTTCGGCGTCGGTAAGGCCGCCGGGAAAGTAAGGGAAGCCACCGTCGGCGTTCTGGCTGTCCTTGAGGAACTGGCGTGCCGCCGGCAGCACACCGGGGCCTACGGCGCCGTCCGACGCGAGGACCAGCGCCTGGATAGCCAGCGCCGTGTTCAGGCAGTCGGTCTTCTTGCTCAGCTCGCTGGGAAAGCCGCCGTTGGAGTTCTGCTGCTGCGCGAGCCAGGCCTCGGCGGTCATGAAGCGCTCCTCGGTGTTGACACCGAAGTTGTACATGGCGAGGACGGCCCAACTGGTCGTGTGCACCGCGTCGAACTGACGCGTGGAGCTCGATGGCGAGAAGCTGCCCTTGGTCGGCGAGTCGACGACGACATCCTGATAGGTGTAGAGCTTGGCGAGCAGGTCGATGTGCGGCGTGCCGGCGACGAACACCTTTTCGCGCTTGCCGACCGCCACATACGACATGATCGCCCGGGAGTAGTACACGGGTGCGTTGTCGATCGCGGCGCCGGTGGCGGCAGCCTCGTGGTTGATGCCCTGCAGGTAGTCGAAGGGGTTCTTGCCCTTGACCGTCCAGGCGCTCGAGCCCATACGCTCTCCGCTGGCGACGGCGCCAAGGATGGCCCAGGCGGTGTTCGAGGGTGTCGCAAAGCCGCCGTCGTCGATCTGCCGCGAGTGGAGAAGATCGAGGCCTCGCGTGACGTACTTGGGCCGGTCCTCAGACGCGTGCCTGGCGGCGACCACGCTCGCGGCAAAAGATGCCGCCACGAGGGCGACGATCGCCAGAGCGAGCCAGATTCTCCTGCCCATCCGCATCCTCTCGGGACCCCGCGATTGCGGGGGAACCAATCCATGCTACCAAGCGGCCATCATGCTCGCCAGCGAGCGCTGTTGGGGGCTTGGCACAGGTGCCCGTAGGGTGAGACGCGCGGCCTTCGCTTGCGGTTCGCCCGGCACCGGCCCGGAACATCTGTCTAGACCCGTCTGTTCGCGCGTGCAAGGCGCGCCGATACCACACGTATGATGGTGATGCAGGTGCCCGACGGAGGCGCGCCCGAGAACAGCGAGGTCGAGTTCTTCGGCGTCAAGCTCAAAGTCAGAAACCCGCACTTGGCGGCGCTCCTCAACAGCAGCGTGCACGAGGACGTCCAGGTGATCGGGCGCCGGGCGCGCGATGCCTTCGGCCCGGCGGACGATCGGCGCGCCGAGCTCGAGGTCGAGCGGCGCGTGCTTGACGCGGACGTCTCCGTCCAGATCCGCGTCGACGAGGCCGTCGAGGACTGAGCGGCGGCGTCGCCGTCCTCGCGAGCCGCCGCGAGGATGTATCCTATCGAACTGATATGGGCGCACTTCTCTCACTCGTGATCCCCGTGTACAACGAGGTCGACAGCCTCGTGCCGCTTGTCGCCGAGATCGACGAGGCGCTGGGCGCGTACGGGACCCCGTACGAGATCGTGTTCGTCGACGACGGCTCGAGCGACGGTTCGTTCGCGGCGATGAAGGAGCTGGCGGAGACTCGCGACGACGTGCGCGTCGTCAAGCTGCGCCGCAACTTCGGTAAGGCGGCCGCGCTGGCGCACGGGTTCGCCGCCGCCCGCGGCGACACCATCGTGACCATGGACGGCGACCGCCAGGACGACCCCGGCGAGATCCCGCGCCTCGTGGCGCCGCTCGCCGATGGCTACGACCTCGTCTCGGGGTGGAAGCAGAGCCGGCAGGACCCTCTGAACAAGACGCTGCCGTCGCGCTTCTTCAACTGGACGGTCCGACGCGCCAGCGGCGTCCCTATCCACGACTTCAACTGCGGCCTCAAGGCTTATCGGCGCGAGGTCGTCGAGACCATCTCCGTGTACGGCGAGCTGCACCGCTACATACCGGTCGTCGCGTCCCAGGCGGGCTTCGGGGTCACCGAGGTGAAGGTGAGCCATCGGCGACGCACCGCGGGTCGCTCCAAGTACGGCTGGCAGCGGTACATGCGCGGCTACCTCGACCTGCTGACGGTGATGTTCCTGGGGCGCTACCAGCACCGGCCCCAGCACCTCTTCGGCGGGCTGGGGACGCTCCTCATCCTCTTCGGCGTGATCGTCGAGATCTACCTCACCATCGACAAGCTGGCGTTCGGCAACCCCATCGGCCAGCGCCCGCTTCTGCTGCTGGGGGCGCTGCTCATCATCGTTGGCGTGCAGCTGCTCAGCCTGGGATTGATCGGTGAGTTGATCGCCAACTCGCGCGCTCGCAGCGGGCCGGACGTCGCCCAGATCGGTGTGCTCATCGAGCCGGGTGCGGTGCCCGCCTCCGCCCCACCGACGTGACCCGGGCCGTCGCCTACTTCGGTACCTACGAACCGGCGTATCCGCGCAACGCCGTGATCATCGCGGGGCTCCGCGAGCACGGCGTCGAGGTGCTTGAGTTCCAGGCGCCGCTCCCGCCGCTGACGGCCGCCGAGATGGCCGGCGCCCGGGGTGCGGCGCGCCTTGCCGCCGGCGTCGCGGCTTCGCACGCGCGGCTGCTCACGCAGCATCGCTGGCACCTTCCAGTCGCCGCCGTCATCGTGGGCTATCCGGGCCACTTTCTGGTGCCCTTCGGGCGGCTGCTGGCCACGACGCGCCGCACGCGGCTCGTCTTCGACCCGCTCGTCTCCTTGTGGGACACGTTCGCCGGCGACCGCGGCCTGGTGCGTGACGGGAGCGCGAAGGCGAGAGCCGTGCGCGCCGTCGACGACGTGGCCTTTCGCCTGCCCGACCTGGTGCTCGCCGACACGTGGGCGCATGCCGCCTACTTCCAGGAGGCCTTTCGTCTCCCTCGCGGGCGGCTGGCGGTGACCCCGGTCGGTGCGCTGCCGGAGCCGCGGGCCGACGGCGCCGCCCGTCGTCTGGCTCCAGGCGAACCCCTCACCGTGTTCCAGTACGGCAAGTGGAGCCCGATGCACGGTGCCGAGACCGTCCTTGCGGCGGCGGAGCAGTTGCGCGCGGAGCCGTTCCGCTTCATCCTCGCCGGCGAGGGTCAGGTGTCGGCGGAGCTGCGCCGCGCGATCGCCGACCGCGACCTCACGAACGTCGAGTGGCTCGGCGCGCTGCCGCCGCAGGAGCTGCGCGCCCGGACGCTGGCGGCCGACGTCTGTCTCGGCGTCTTCGGCCGTTCCGCCAAAGCAGGTCGCGTGGTACCGAACAAGGTCTACGACGGGCTCGCCTGCGGCCGACCCGTCGTCACCGCCGACACGGCCGGCGCTCGCGAGTGGCTGCATGACGGCGAGACGGCGCTGCTGACGCCGGCCGGCGACGGCGCCGCCCTGGCGGCCGCTCTGCGCCGGCTGCTCGGCGAGTCCGACCGCGCCCACCTCGGGGCGGCCGGCCTCGCTCTCTACCGGCGCGCGTTCACGCCGGCCGTGGTGGCCGGCGGCCTGCTCGCCGCGCTGGAGGCGTCGTGACCACGACGGATCCCGCGCCGGCCGTGTCGCCACCTCCGGCGCCGGAGGTCTCGCGCCCTCCGGGCGCGACAGCCCGCCGGCGTCTGCTTCTGCGTCTCGCGCAGCTCACGCTGGTGGCGGCCACCATCTACTTTCTGGCCGTCTACCTCGTGCGCTCCTGGAGCAGCATCAGCGACTACGACTGGTCGCTCGACCCCGGCTGGCTCGTGCTCTCCGCCGCCGTCTTCTTGCTGTTCTACCTTTCACAGGCCGTTGCCTGGTGGCTGCTGCTGCGCGGGTGCGGCGCCTCGAGCCCCTTCTGGCCGGCGGCCTCCGTCTGGGGCAAGTCGATCCTTGCGCGCTACGTGCCCGGCAACGTCTTCATGTTCGTCGGTCGCGCCTGGATGAGCCACTCGAAAGGGCTCCCTGTCGACCGGGTGACCGCCGCCATGGTCTACGAGCAAGCGCTCGGCATCTGCTCGGCCCTGCTGGCCGTCGCGGTGCTGTTCCCCTTTTGGGAGTACCGCCCCGCGGTCACAGCGCTCAGCCTGATCGTCATCCCGCTACTGGTGGCGCTCATGCACCCGCGGGTGTTCGGGCCGCTGGCCGGATGGGTCCTGCGGCGGCTGCATCGCGCGCCGCTGGACGTCACTCTCGGATTCGGTGCTGTGCTGGCCCTGCTCTGCTACTTCACCGTCGCCTGGCTGGTGGCGGGCGCGGGCGCCTGGCTCCTGGCCCGCGCCCTCACCGGTCTCGGCGTGGATTCGCTGCCGCTGGTCATCGTCGCCAACGCCTTCGCGTACGTGGTGGGGATGGCGGCGTTCATCTTCCCCAGCGGCATCGGCGTGCGTGAGGCAGTCCTGACGGCCTCGCTCGCCGGTCGTCTGCCGAGCGGGGTCACGCTCGCCTGGGCATTGCTGTTGCGCGTGTGGGTGACGCTGATAGAGCTGGCGTTCGTCGGCCTCGTCGTGAGCGTCGAGTTTCTCCTGCGTCGGAGGTCTGAGGGTTGAGCCGGAGCACGAGCAGGGCCGGCTCGAAGGCGGCGGGCGGCGGGCTGCTGGCGCTCGCCCCGATCACCGAGCTGGACCCGGCCCAGAGCGCCATCCTGTTCCGGCGCCGGGCGGTGTACGTGATCGCGGGCGCGGTCCTTTTCACCGCCGTCTACGCCCTGCTCTCGTGGCTCAAGTACCGGGCGTACATGGATGCCCGCTACGACCTCGGCAACATGGTCCAGGCCGTGTACAACACGGCGCACGGGCACTTTCTCGAGATCACCAGCGGCGATCTCAAGCCGCGGCAGATGTCGCGGCTGGGCTCGCACGTGGACCCCATCCTGGCGCTCTTCGCGCTGCCGTGGCTCGTGTGGCCGAGCCCCATGATGCTGCTTGTCGGCCAGGCCGCGATCGCCGCCACCGGTGCCTGGCCGGCGTACCGGCTCGGGACGCGCGCCACGCGCGACCCCGGGGCCGGCGCCCTGCTCGCCGGCGCCTACCTGCTCTATCCGGCGCTCGGCTTTCTCGTCCTCAACGAGTTCCACCCCGTCGCCCTGGCGACGCCGCTCCTCCTCTGGGCCTTCTTGTACATGGAGGAGAGCCGCTGGGTGCGGGCGGCCGTGTTTCTCATCCTCGCCGCGGCGTGCAAGGAGACCGTGCCCCTGGTCATCGCCTTCATGGGGGTGTACTTCGCGATCCGCAAGCGGTCGTGGCGTCCCCTGCTCGTCGGCGTCGTCGGGGTCGCCTGGTTCGCCGCCGCCGTCTGGGTCGTGATCCCGCACTACAACGGCGACCAGAGCACGTTCATCGCTCGCTACGGCGACTACGGCGACGGCGCCGCCGCGGTGGTCAAGAACGCCGTCACCCACCCCGGCCAGACGTTCGCCGACGTCACCGCCGCCTCCAACCTGCGCTACTGGCTCGACCTGCTCTGGCCGCTCGGCTTCGCCTCCCTCCTGAGCCCGCTCACGCTGCTGATCGCGCTCCCTGAGTACGCGCTCAACGCGCTCTCCGCCACCACGTTCCAGCGCCGCATCGAGTTTCACTACACGGCGCTCGAGATCCCCTTCTTGTTCGCTGCCGCGGTGTTCGGTGTGGTGCGCCTGTGGCGGTGGCTCGGCGGCGGCTTCGGCAAGGCGGAGAAGCTGATGAAGGGCCAGCGCGTGCGGATCGGCTCGCTGGCCACGCTGGTCCTGCTCGCGGCTCTGGCCGGCAACTACGTTCTCGGCCCGCTGCCGTTCTCGTTGCCGGGTGCCGCCTACGACGGCAAGGACTACGCCAAGGGCGCCCACGCGGTGGCGCTGGACGAGGCCGTCGCGATGATCCCGGCGGGCGCCAAGGTCTCGGCCAACAACAACGCCGGCGCCCAGCTGGCGGCGCGCCGGGTGGCCTACATCTTCCCCTACTTCGCCGACGCCGACTGGGTGATCGTCGACCAGAGGCACCCGTTCTTCTACGACAAGGAGGACGAGCGCATGCACGGGATGGCGCTCGGCCGACTGGTGCTCGACCCAAACTTCCAGTCGGTCTACGCAAAGGATGGCGTCTTCGTCTTCAGGCGGGTCGGCGCGGGGGACGCTGCGCTGCCCGCGCCGACGCCGAGCGCCTCTCCGTCCGCCTCCGCGTCGCCATCGCCCGGAGCGACTTCGTCGCCGGGCGCCTCGCCCTCGCCCTGACGCATCGCCGGCGGTTTACGCCACCCAGCTGAACACGGCGAACTTGGCCGTGAAGCCGATCAGCAGAACAAGCCCAACAGCCACCACCACCTTGTGCATCCGCGGCCGGTCGCGCGTGTACACGGCGAGGGCGATGTACAGTGGGAACACCGTCAGTGTGAACCGCGGGTACGACATCAGCGGGACGAACCATGACGGGAAGAAGAGCGGGTAGGCGAGGGCGGCCAGCGCGTACCAGGAGTACACCGCGGGGAGGTGCCGGGCGCCGTACCAGAGCAGTAGCGCTGCGGCGATGAGAAACAGAAGGTTGAGGATGTTGGTGCCGGCCGTGCTGTAGTCGGAGCCCGGACGCGGCACCTCCCAGAAGACGCGGTAGTACTCGGCCGAGATCATCTTGCGGACGCCCCAGAAGGTGGCGACGATCCCGCGCA